>CAZGIX010000232.1:0-6714 GCA_964525785.1 uncultured Anaerolineaceae bacterium | reverse complement strand
CACTAGAAGTTGATAGAGCCATTGATAGGGAGCCAATGGCAGCATGGAAGCATATTTTTCCGGAGCGAACGCCGCACAGGTAGTACCAATTGCCCCAAGCAAGGTGAATGCAACGGTGATCCCCAGCAGAAGGATAGCAGTGATTCGTAGGACTCTGCATAAAACTGTTTTCATGACTTTGCTCCTATTGCAATCAATGCGCGCGGCACTCGGAAAAACTGTTAGATCCCGAGGGTTAAAACAGTACAAAACCGGTGACGAACGCGGCTGTGGTCAGGAAGAGCAGGCCGGGGAGCAGGGCCTGGATCGTACCTCTGGATAAGACCGATCGCCCGGCAAAGAAGGAAAGCAGCAGTCTGCCGATGCCGATCAGCGCCCCGCCGAGCCCAACCAAGGCGAAACTGGCCGATGCGCGGCCGGTCGCGATCAGCCAGAAGGGTAAAAAGCAGATGATCAGTCCAGCAACTCCATGAATCACGAACAGGGTTAAGGCAGCTACTTTACGGGGAGTGAAAAGCCGTGTGAAGACGACCGCCGAAAAACCCAGAATCACAAAGACCAGGTAGGCCGGTTGGTATGCCGGGAGAAACGCAGAGATCAACCCCAGGGACAGGCTCAATGGGATGGCGGTAGAAGCTATGACTACCAACCGGCTCTCCAAGATCTCAAAACCCAGGATGAGCAGCAGCAGCCCGGCTAACAGCAGCACGCCAAAGGCCATGGTAAAACTGGCGAGGGGTAGGGCGTGCCAGCCATCGATCCCCACCGCCACCTGGTACGCGGCCAGCAGGCCGGCGCCGAGAAGCAGAAACCGGTCGGGCGCTGTAAGCTTTCTCACAATGCATCCACAATCAAAAGCAGCATGGAGCTCAGCATATATAGTGAAGCGTACTTGAACAATCCGAGATTCACGCGCTCAGAAGGGCGCGCCAGGCTGGTTGCAGCAATAAGCATCAACCCGGCGGAGAGCACGGCCAGAAGCTGCAGGTATCCCCAGGCCATCCCAATACTTACTAATGCAAGCCCGATGCAAAGCGCCGCAGCCAGGCTGGACAGGGTGATGACCAGGCGAGTGACCTGAAAACCGTAAACCGCCGGAAAGGTCGGGACTCCTGCGCTCTGGTAGTCTTTGAAGTAGCGCATGCTAAAGGTCATGATGTGAGTGGGAATCCAGAACAGGATAGCCAGAGCGAGCAGAGCGCTGATCCAATCGATCGCACCTGCACCCAAGGCGCGACCGGCCAGGATCGGCATGCCCCCTGCGATCCCACCCCACACGATCGACCAAGGCGTGCGTCGCTTAAGCCAGATCGTGTACACCACGACGTCGAAAAACAGCCCGGCGAAAACTACAAGACCGTACAACCAATCGAGTGCCAATGCCCAACCCACTCCGGCTGCCGCGAGAGCCAATCCAAGCAGGAGCGCTTCCGTTGGGCTGACAGTGCCTGCCGGCAGCGGCCGGCGGCAGGTGCGCGGCATGCGGGCGTCGATATCGCGGTCAAACCACATGTTGAGCACAGTACTGCCACTGATGGACAGAAAAAGGCTGCAGCTCAAACCCAACAAAGTTGTCCAGTGGGTGACCGGGCAACGAGCGCTCATATAGCCGGCCAGGCCGGTCGCCAGAAGCAGGCCGGTTTGCAGACTTTTGATGAGCTGCCAGTAAAGGTGAAGTTTTTCTTTGAAAACAGCCATATCATTCATTCCAGGAGCTGCCTTCTGCCATAATACCTGCTAGCTTGCATTCCTGGCGCACCGGAATCCAACGTTTGGACTGTAATAGTCTGGGGCGGCATTGTTGCGCGTCCACACCCGCAGGTTGTAGCCGTAATCGGCCTTGCTGCCGCCGCGCAGGTAGCGATAATGCTGTGCTTTGTACACATCCGCGGTCCACTCCCACACATTCCCGACCATGTCGTACAGGCCGTAAGGGCTGGCGGAATCCAGTGTGGCAAAACCAGAGTAGGTTTGTCCGTTGTAGTATCCGACCGGGGTGGTATCCCCAAGCTTGCCGGTCTTTACCTCGAAAGGGTCGCGGCTGCCATAGTAATTGGCATAGTGAGAGTCAATCGTCTCTCCCCAGGGGAAGGGACGATTGTCGGTTCCGCGGGCAGCCTTCTCCCACTCGATTTCAGAAGGCAGCCGCCAGCCATAGAACTGGCAGTAGGCCTGCGCTCCAAACCAGGTAACCATCGTGACCGGGTGGTTTTCGTAACCCGTTTTGGACTGGAAGCCGTCGCCATCTTCCACCAGGCGCAACTCGTCCTTATCCAGGGGGAGCAGAAGATAATCCCCTGCTGAGATCTCAATTTCGTGCTTCACACTGTGGAATACATCGCCCGGATAGTAATCGATGATTCCCACATTACCCCGCTTGATCTCGCCGGACGCCAGGGCATCGGTCAGAAAGCGGGCGAATTGAGCGTTGGTTACTGGGGTGACCATCATCTGGTAGTCATAATCCACTGCTGTGCGATGCTCGTGCTGACCGCTCAGGAATTCGCCGGCGGGGATGCTATTCCAGGCATCAGGGTCGATGCCAGTCGCTATCCCCGGGGGTGAATTGACCGCAGAAGAGGCTTCTACTCCGACTGGCGCGCAGCCAGCCAGGAGCAGGGAGGTGAGGGTGATAAGAAAGAGCCAATGTTTCATGCCTGCCTCCCTACTTTGCCGCCGCTGTGTGGGAACCCACCGCGCCGGGGTCCCTGAAGCGATCCGGGGCTGCAGCTTCGCCTGTAAGGTCAATCCCGGAACCGGCTGTCTCGGTGAGCTCATACACCCAGCGCCCGCGCTTCCAGTACAGGTCCGCCAGGCGCCAGATCATCAACAGCGCCAGGGCTACCAGCACGGCTGCCAGGCCCAGGTCGGTCAGGAGCATGACTGTGTCGACCAGCGGCTGCTGCTGGGCCTCGCTGACGAACAGGCGCTTCATCTCGAACACGGTCACAGAGGCGAAGGCCAGGTTGGAGAAGATGATCAACGACCAGCCAAACCAGCGCCGCGCTCTGCCTTGCAAGCCAGCCAGATCGGCGTAATAAAGGAGGATGATCGTGGCGATGATCCCGGAGAGGATGTGCCAATGCCCGGTCAGGACGATGCGCTCCTCACGCCAGGGCCAGACCCGAAAGACCTCGTCCAACTTGGCGGCCATAAAGATGCCCACCCCGCTGACGGTGAAGTTCATGAAGACCATCTGCCACAGCGCCCCGAACTGGAGTGGATCACGCAGCAGCCTGCGCAGCCCGGCGATGACAGCGCTCTTTTTGGGCCCGGCTGCTTTCAGCCCTTCCCGGATTAGCTCCCGCCAGCCGAAGATGACCAGCATCAGCGCGGCCAGCATGACGAATACCGAGCCAACGTAGATGATGGTGTGCGCGGCCTCGATCACCACGACTGACCAGGCGCCTAGCGAGATCACGATCGTCCCTATGATCATCAGCGGCATGGCGATCTTGTGCAGCGGGCCTTTAAAGTCGAACCAGCGACCGATGATCAAAGTCACAGCAATGGCGATCAGGGTCAGCATGATATGCAGGTGACCGATGATGGCGTCTTGCAATAAGGTCTTGTATGGCTGGCGGATGACATCCTCTGCCAGGAAAGCCTCGAACCCGTTGCCGAAATTCGAACCGGCTACCGCGCCAAAGATAGCCGAGCCCAGGGTGGCGACTGCCATAGTGAAAAATGCAACCCGCTCCAGGTCCAACCCACTGCGGGTATGAGCGTAGGAGCGGGATTTGACATGGTATTCCACATTCCAGGGCCACAGGGCCGCCGCCAGCATCACTCCAGCAAAGAACACCAGGCTCTGGCCGAAGATGAACAGACCGTGAAAAACCCAGAAGCGGCCGAAATAGGCGAAGCCCAAGCCAAAGATCATCGAGGTCAGGTAGCCGATGGTGATGGTTGAATTGATGCGGACCTTCTGCCCGTCTTTCATCGCCACCTGGGCGGTGATGAGGTACACCTCAATGGCGACCACCGCCTGGGCGATGCTGTGATACAGCATGATGATGCGACCTTCACGCTCGGCTTCGACCAGCTTGATCCCCAACAGCCGAACGACGAAGTCATGCACACCCAGCTCGGCCATCGGACCGGAGAGCATGCCGAAGATTGCCGTAACCAGCGAAATCATGGCGATGGCGACCAGGACCAGGCCTTTGGTGGAGCGGAAGAGGAAGTCGAAGCGCTGCTTCAGTGACAGCATAAGAGACCTACTCACGCCGGAAGAGGCGCTGCGCGTGGTTCAACCGCCTGGCTTTCCTTCACTTCCGTTAGCCGCTGCCAAAGGTTCGGCCAAACGAACAATACAATGAGGAGCAGACAGGAAATCGGCGCCAGGGCAAACAGGGAGAAGCGGCCTAACTGCTGTGCGGTCACGAAGGCCAGGGGAATTCCAACGGTGAGCTCCAGAGTCCCGGCGACCAGCCCGACCACACGCATCCATTCTTTCGGACGCAGGAGGATTCCGACCGTGACAACGGCCCAACCGATCATTGCCACGAAGTGCAGCCGCTGCACAATGACAAAGATCGGCGCGCCATGGGTGATGATCCGGCTGGTGCTGGAGACGCCATTCATAAAGCAGAAAATGTAGGCCACGCCGGTGAGCAGCCCCAGCAGGGTGCGGCTCCAGGAGACTTTGCCGACAAAAACCATCAGCAGAAAGTAAAGGACAACATACGGCCAAAAGAGGGCAAAGTAGACCGGGGGCAGGTCAGCCGCCATGAACGGCACATTGATGAACCAGCTGCCCAAAAGCGCCAGCACAATGCCAACCACGGCCAACGGGAAGGCCCATTTTTTATGAGAGAAAAAGGCATATGCGCTGACGGCAAACAGCACGCTACCCAAGATGCCGAAATCGGCCATAGCAGGGTGGATATACTTCAAGAGAATCTCACAACCAGGCTCGGCTGACTCTGCATGCATGCCGATCTGATACCAGTTCATGAACAGGACGAAATGTCCAACGATGCCCATCACAGCACCTGCAGCTGTCAGGGCCCCTCCCCAGAAAAAGTTGGTTTTCATGTGCATTCTCCTTTCATTAAACACGTGAGAGTTGAGAGCAATCCGCGGATGTGATTCACGGGCAAGAGACTACTTAAGCTCCTCTCCCGTATGGCACGAACAGCCATTGTAATAAGCGGCGTCATTGTGGGCAGCCACATATACGACCGTGCCTTGTTCGATCTTCAAATTGCAGTTTTTGAAGAAGGTGGGGGAATCTTCGTGATCCCATTCAACAATTTGGATGTTGCAGGCCACATAAATGGTCCCGCTCCACGCGTCATTGCAGACCGGCCCGGTGACCACCCGGTCCACCGCCGTCATTTTTCCCGCAATATCAACCAGCGCCGGCGATGGTGCAGGATCGATCGCGGCGGGCAAGACCAGCGCGGGAAACAGGGAAGAATCGGCTTCATAGGTGACACTACCGGCAGGACAAACATCTGCTGCCTTGCAAGCCGAGGTGAGAAGTAAAAGCAACGCCAGGGTGAGGAAGGCAAGCGCTTTCATCGGCGACATTCCCTATGAAGATCGAGATTAATGATACGTCCTGGGCTAGGCGCACCAGGAGCGGCGATGCGATTAACGACACCCCGGATACCCGGCACCCCAGCCGTGACCTCAGCCGCTCGCTCCCAAATGGGAAGAGCAGGAACATCCCCGCCCAGGTGGGCGATCCCGTTCAACACGCCCACTCGCAAACACAGCCCGGCGGTGTGGGCGTCGGTTTTAAGCGCCAGGAGCACAGCTTGCCGCAGGTTTTCGTCGGTTGAATTCTGGTGGGAAACTGACATGGAAGGACCACCTTCAAAAAAACGCCTCCGCCTGTACTTTTAGTATACAGACGGAGACGGTTTGGCGATACGACTCAAGTCTTATGGGTCAGGAATTGCTTCGTAAAATCAGCCCCTGCGGATCCAGTATAACGATAATGTGTTTATCTACCTGCAGTATGCCCTCCTGCTCCAGGGCGTGCAGAGCGCGGGCGAGCACATCGCGTACGGTGCCCAGGCGGACGGCCATCTCGTCAAAAGTCGTCCAGGCCTGCCGAGGTACGAAGAGCCTCTCTCCATCCGATTCGGCGTGCTTGAGCAGCGTGCCAGCCAGGCGCGCCTCCACGCTGCGCAGCGAAAGATCTTCCACCAATCCCACATAATACATTACCCGCTCGCATAAACGCCGGATTACAGCCAGAGCCAGCTCAGGGTGGTGGGCAACCAGCCCCAGCATGGTCTCACGGTCGATAGTCCAGGCTTCTACCGGTTCCAGGGCAGTGACGGTGCCAGGGTAAGGTGCGCCAGTGAAGATAGCCACGTCGCCGAAAACCTCGCCCGCCCGCAGGAACAGCATCGCTTGCTCGCGGCCCTCGGGAGAGATGCGAGTGGCCTTCACCCAGCCGGATGCCAGAATATATAACGCCTGGGCTGGCTCGCCTTCAAGATAGATGACCTGTCCGGCGGGATAATGGTGCAAAACCGCAGCATTTGTCAGAGCGTCTTTCACGCCGGGCGGGAGTTCGGCAAAATAACGTACCTGGTCGAGCGCCTGCCGGAAGCGGGGGGAATGCGTTTGATTCAACTCATACTGTCCCTTAACTTGAAACTGTAGGAGGTCGGCGAAAATGGCATCGACCAGAACTGGAGCGCGGAACAGTTTCGAGTATAACATAGCCCCGATACCAAGAAAATCACCATA
>CAZGIX010000231.1:0-6768 GCA_964525785.1 uncultured Anaerolineaceae bacterium | reverse complement strand
ATAGGAGCTAGTTACTTCAGGGGCAATCGGAGGTGTTTGGGCGGGCATAACCCGCCCAAACACCTCCAGCCAACCTCCCTCTGAGAAAGTCGTAAACTATAAAGATGGAAGAGAGACTGCAAAAAATACTGGCGGGTGCTGGCTTAGGTTCGCGACGCGCATGCGAGGAAATGATCAGTGCCGGTCGTGTAAGGGTTAATGGGAAAATCGCCATACTGGGCAGTAAAGCTGATCCTGAGCGCGATAGTATCCTGTTGGACGGCAGGCCGGTAGCCACCAGGCCAGCCGCTGTGTATATTGCGCTTTACAAACCGCGAGGTGTCCTTTCGGCTGTTGAGTCACCGGATAGGCGTCCTACGGTGAGAGATCTGGTTGACCTCCCGGGACGTTTCTATCCGGTCGGGCGCCTGGATGTGGATAGTGAAGGTCTCATCCTGCTAACCAACGATGGCGACCTGACCAACAAGCTTACTCACCCCCGCTATGGGCATGAAAAAGAGTACCGCGTTCTGGTAGCCAGCCGGGCAGATGAGCAGCAGCTGGCTACCTGGCGTCGAGGAGTTGTGTTAGAAGACGGGTACCGGACAGCTCCAGCCCAGGTTAAGGTTGAATCGCTTTTTGGGAAGGGAACCTGGCTGAGGATCATCATGCGCGAAGGTCGCAAGCGCCAGATCCGGGAGGTGGGTGCTCGACTCGGCCTGCAGGTCGTGCGGATCATCCGGGTACGCATCGGCACGCTGCAGCTCGGCGGGCTGAAACCGCGTGAGTGGCGACAGCTCAGTGAGGCTGAGGTGGCAAATTTGAAAACGACTCCTGCGCCTAAGAGCGCATCTGCAAAGGGCGGGCAAAAAAACAGCCACGATGCAGGGAAGACTCGGAAAGTATGGCGTAAGCCGTAGCAAGACAGGCGCAGCTGATCAGTTAACTGCTTAATAATCGAAGTAGCCTCCAATCCTACGACGGCCGGCAACAACAGACACCTTAAATGCGAGTGGAGATCTTGAATGAATACTTCGAAAGGCTCTGTCGAGAAAATCGATATCTATCTCGAAGTTGGGAATAAGAAAACCTTCGCAGGCGCCATCGACTGGCCAGGCTGGTGTCGGAGCGCGCGCGACGAACAATCTGCACTTCAGAGCTTGCTGGAATACGGACCTCGTTATGCGCTGGCCCTCAAATCAATCGGGCCTGAATTCCACGCTCCACAGGACCTGACGGCTTTCATGATCATCGAGCGGATCAAGGGCAGCGTGACGACTGATTTTGGCGCACCCGATATGCCGCCTTTGAGCGACGACCAGCCTATCAATGACAGAGAGCTTGAGCGCTACCAATCGATTTTGCGTGCATGCTGGTCGGCATTCGACCAGGCAGTGATGGCTGCAACAGGAAAAGAGCTTCGCAAAGGACCGCGTGGGGGTGGAAGGGAGCTGCAAGGCATCGTAGAGCATGTAATTGGGGCGGAACGCGCTTATCATGCGAGTATCGGGGGAAAATTCAAGATGGAGCGGGGTGATCCGGAACCGGACCTGCAGAGCAGGAGGCACACTATCCTGGAAACCTTAACCGCAGCTGCTCACAGTGAACTACCACAGCAAGGTCCTCGTGGCGGCAAATACTGGACGCCGCGCTATTTTGTCCGCCGTGCTGCCTGGCACATCCTGGATCACGCCTGGGAGATCGAAGATCGTATCCTGTAATTTCAATCAGTCTCATCTCTGCGCCGAATATCTACTTTTGTGACCCTTTCGTTTGATTACAAGAATCAATACCCCCGTCCTGCTGTCAGATTTTTTTAAATCATGCGTTTATCAGATTAGTAAAGGCATATGCCCGGCATTTTTGCACCTTTGCTAGAACCGGAGGCATTCAGCCAGCTTTATGAACGGAATAATGTCCTGGTCTTCCGTTATATATTCGGATTGCACGGAGGACCAGTCGAAGATGTTGAGGATCTGACAGCAGAGACGTTTTTCAAGGCATGGAAGGCACGCAGGCGGTTTTCGGGCAGCGATGTGGCAGCCACTGGTTGGCTGCTGCACATCGCCAGGAATCTGGTTATCGACCGCTACCGGCGCGAGCAGGTCCGCCAGGAGCAATCGATAGATGAGCTGCAATCGGATTGGTTCGAGCTCCCGGATCGCGCCTTCAGCCCAGAGCAATTGGTTGAATTCCAGCAGCAATTCAATGTTTTATGGAAAATGATCCGCAGGCTGCCTGTGGAGCAAAAAGAGCTGCTGGTTTTGCGTTATATTCTCGGATGGAAGGTAAACCAGATCGCTGTCCTTCTGGAGATGCCGGAAAATACCATCTCGGTCAAACTCCGCCGCATCTTGGAGCAGGTCAGGGATAACTGGCCGGATGATCAGGAGTAGCGCATTAATGGTTGAAAAACACGCACCGAAACCTGAAATCGAAGACATCGAGGAGCTGCTGAGCAGCTTCCGACCCGATCTCAGGCGGAGATTCCACCAAAGGCTTCAATTCGCTCCTTGGGAGAAAGATGCTGTACAAAGATGGCACCTTCCGACGCGGCTGGCGGATACCCTACATTCCCGCATATGGCAAACAGCTGCGGTTGGAATCTTGCTGCTAGCCCTGGTAATCATCACGCTCTCAGCAGTACCGGATCTTCCGGTGATGGCACAAAACCTGCTCCGCTATTTGAGACCTGCCTCCAGCGACCAGATTGCAGTTCCGGTGCGGGTCCCCTACCCGGAAGAGGCCGATTACTTCGGCTCACCTCAATATTTCTCACTGAACCTGGAGCAGGCAGAGAGCAAGGCTGGATTCGTGCTGTCCAAAATTCCAGCCGGAGAATTCGATATGAGCTTTTCCGGCGCACACTACGACGATGATTTACACCGGGTCGTCAGCAGGTATACGGATGACAAATTCACTCTGTATTACAGCCAACGAAAGCTTATAGATATCGAGGAATATTCACAGATCGGTGCCAGCGCTCCGGTCCAGATTGTCAGTGTACGTGGTTTCGACGGCGAGTTTGTGTCGGGGGGGTGGAAGATGGAAGCCGAGAGCGAGCTCCTGCTGGCTACCAGCTCCCCGGGAACGCAGATCAATCTTGCCGCTTACTGGGACGTTACTCTTCCCCAGCAGATACTTCGCTGGCAAGAAGGGGGCTTTCTCTACGAAATACTCACCGTGGGCGATTCAAACCTTAAGAAAGACGATCTGATTTTTCTCGCCGAAAGTGTAAAATAGTACATTGGACAGCGAATGCCTCTGGCTAATTCTATAAACGGCAAATGGCTGAATCCGATTCAGAAGTGGAGTGGTAAAGCACCCTATGCATATGGACACCGATGCGCGCACCAACTGGTTAGATCGCCCTATATCTGATGCAATCAAGTTAAATTGGGAGACGGTCATATTTGCGACCATCCTTATCCTGGCTGTTGTCACGCGGTTCTATCTGCTCGAAGACCGTGTGATGAGCCATGATGAGACATCCCACGTCTACTTCTCCTGGCTCTTTGAACAAGGGCGCGGCTATTCACACGACCCCGTCACCCACGGACCGCTCCAGTTCCACTTAGTCGCATTTTCGTACTTGTTATTCGGTGATAATGATTTTTCAGCACGTATTCCAGCAGTATTGTTCAGCATCGCCACAATCGCATTCTTGTGGAACTACCGTAAACTGATCGGACGTGCGGGTGCATTAATCGCAGGTGGCCTATTTCTGATATCACCTTATATGCTGTATTATGGACGCTATGTGCGCAATGAAGCGTTCGTTGCTTTCTTCGGGGTGGTGACGATTTGGGCGATATTGCGTTATCTGGAGAGCGGCGCTCCACGCTACCTGTACTGGCTGACCGCTGCCACAGCATTACATTTTACATCTAAAGAGACTTCATTTATCTATACCGCTCAGGCTCTGATATTTCTGGCGCTATATCTTGTGATCCGGCTGTCCCAAAACGAGTGGGCACATCCCACGCAGCGCAACCGCTTTTTTATCTCACTGCTGGTAGCCATCGCGCTCATCGGGGGAGGATTAGCCATTACAATGGCTAACCGTACGCCCACAGACCTAAGCGCTACCCCAACCGAGGCTCTCCAGTCTACCGGTGACCTTCCTGCCGCTGCTTCCAACGGAGCGCCGCTTATTGCAATCATCCCAGCCGCCCTGGGTGTTATCGCCTTAGGGGTAGCGCTTTACTTCCTGTTACGCGGGTACACATGGGCAGGACTGCAGAAAGAGCGTTCTTTCGGCGCCCTGGTGATCCTTGGGACTGCTGTTCTACCAATGCTATCGCCCTTCCCGGTTAAATTGCTCGGATACAATCCAATCGACTACAACAACCCACAGAGCAGACTGATGATCGCAATATTCATCGCCGCTCTAACTCTAATTGCCGTAGCCATCGGGATGCTTTGGAACAAGCGTCTCTGGCTGCTCAATATGGCGCTTTTTTACGGCATATTCACTGTGTTATATACCAGCCTGTTTACAAATGGATTTGGATTTATCACAGGACTGGTGGGATCTTTGGGATACTGGCTGGAACAGCAAGGAGTCAATCGCGGCAGCCAACCCTGGTATTACTACGCATTGATCCAGGTGCCAGTTTACGAGTATCTGGCAGCCTTGGGGACCATCCTGGCAATCTTTTTCGGCGCAAGGTTGATCAAATTAGCCCGCCAGCGTACGGAGCCAATGATCTCACCAGAGGCAGAGAGTCTGGCCATCAACGCTGATCAGGAGGTCACAGAGACCGATCAGGATAGGCCTCAGCCAGACACCGTGCTCGCCTTGCTGGTATTTTGGAGCCTCACCAGCTTGCTGGCCTATAGCTTCGCTGGCGAGAAGATGCCCTGGCTGACCGTGCACATTGCTCTACCCTTTATCCTGACAACCGCCTGGTTTTTAGGCCAGCTAGTTGAAAGCACGGATTGGACTGCTTTTCTCCTCCAACGAGGCATAATCGTGGTCCTGCTGCTGCCGGTCCTGTTTACCAGCCTCTTGGGGGTCACAGGCTCCCTGTTTGGTCCGCACCCGCCATTCCAGGGTAAAGAGCTCGAACAGCTCAGGGCAACCAGCACCTTTGTTTTAGCATTGATCGGAGCTATCGCTAGCGCCGGAGGGATCGCATATCTGATCAAGAACTGGACTACGGGGATGTTGGGACGGATTCTAACGCTGACTGTCTTTTGCTTCCTGGGCATATTGACAGCCAGGGTAGCTTTCACGGCGTCTTATATTAATTATGATAATGCCAACGAGCTGCTCGTATATGCACATTCAGCAAGCGGACCCAAGATCGCCCTGGCTCAAATCGAAGAGATATCTCGCCGTACTACGGGTGATCTGGCTATCAAAGTCGCCTATGATAATGAAACTACCTATCCGTACTGGTGGTATCTTCGGAACTACACGAACCAGGACTATTACGACCAGTCTCCGACTCGTGCCCAACGTGATGCTCCAATTATCCTGGTGGGGGAAGGTAATTTTGCAAAGATCGAGCCTGTGATCGGGCAGGCCTACAACCGCTTCGATTACATCCGCTTGTGGTGGCCAAACCAAGATTATTTTGATCTGACCTGGGAGCGGATTACGGATGCGGTTTTAGACCCCCAGATGCGATCTGCGCTTTTCCAGATCTGGCTGAACCGGGACTATACGTTGTATGGGCAGCTGACCGAGAAAGACATGAGCTTTCCCAACTGGTACCCATCCAGCCGGATGAGATTGTATATACGAAAAGATATCGCCAACAGCCTTTGGAATTATGGGGTTACAGCCGCCGAGGAGGAAGTAGTCGCCGATCCTTACGAAGGAAAGCAGCTGGCAATCAACGCCGATCAGGTCATCGGAGGACCCGGCAGCGCGCCGGGCCAATTCCAGCGCCCGCGTGGGCTGGCAGTAGCTCCGGATGGGAGTCTGTATATCGCCGATACGGACAACCATCGGATACAACATCTCGACGCGCAAGGCAATGTGCTTCAAACTTGGGGCAGCTTTGCAGATATTTCGAAGGGGGAGGCACCCGGCGGTACTTTCTATGAGCCTTGGGGAATTGGGGTAGGACCGGATGGCTCGGTTTATGTGACCGATACCTGGAATCACCGCATCCAGAAATTCTCTCCCCAAGGGGAGTTCATCAGCATGTGGGGCTACTTCGGTCAAGGTGAGGTGCCCGAAGCATTCTGGGGGCCGCGCGACGTACTGGCAACCCAGGATGGAAAAGTCATCGTCACCGATACTGGGAACAAGCGCGTGGTCATCTTCGATAAAGATGGCAATCCTATCACGGAGTTTGGCGAACCCGGGCTGGAAGCCGGCCAATTTGACGAACCGGTTGGATCAGCATACAGCCGTGAGGGCGTGCTCTATATTGCCGATACGTGGAACCAGCGCATCCAATCTTTCCTGGCAGCCAGCGACAACACCTTCCAGCCATTAAACAGCTGGGATGTGGTCGGTTGGTATGGCCAATCTTTGGACAACAAACCTTACCTGGCTGTTGACTCGCAAGGGTATATCTATGCTGCCGATCCTGAAGGCTACCGGGTGCTGCAGTTCAATTCCCAGGGAGAATTTGTGCGCTATTGGGGGGATCTGTCGACTGGGACTGATGGTTTTGGGCTGGTCGGCGGGATTGCGGTGGATGCGCAAGATGGAATTTGGGTGAGCGACACCGGCAACAGCCGCATCCTCCATTTCACCCTCCCCGCACCATAATCGAGATCGAGCCAGTCCGGTGTAATAGGAGCATAGACTGCACGGATTGACTTAGT
>CAZGIX010000230.1:0-6794 GCA_964525785.1 uncultured Anaerolineaceae bacterium | reverse complement strand
GGGACCCGTCGCCCAGTCCGATGATGTCGCCGTCACCAGCCAGATTGTAAAAGCCGGCAAACTGCTGGAGATCGAGGTACTGGATCACCTGGTGATTGGACGGATGCGCTATGTGTCTTTGAAAGAGCGCGGACTGGGTTTCAATTAGCTCTCAGCCTGTCGATCGCATCCGGAAATCCGAAAATTCCCCCGTTGCAGACTCCCAATCCGACAATACCTTTGTGACGTAAGAAGAGTGCGGCCCGCGATGCAAGGCGGTGAGCAGGCTGCCGAGCGCCTTGCGCTCACCTTCTGCGGTTACTTCGACATCCCCGTTCCAGCGATTACGCACCCATCCGGTCAGTCCCAGCTCGTTGGCAACCTGCACGACGAACATGCGGAATCCTACCCCCTGGACATGCCCTTCAATGGTGGCAACCAAACGCGCTCTATCATATCCGGTCATTGGAGCACCTACCTGCGGCGTGAGGAAGCCTGCCGCTCACGCTCTCCTCGCGATCCCCCTACCTTTGCTTCTCAGACGCCCGCCCAGCCGGCTTGCTGCGCAAGGTAACAAAGATCAACACCACAGGCACCGCCAGGACTGCGCCTAACAACACCAGCCAGGGAGCCAGGTTAGACAGTGCGGTGCTCCAGGGATCCTCACCCAGAGTCTCACGCCGCCATTCGCGTTCGACCTGGTTCATCGTGCTCCCTAGAGTGACTTCGATGCCCCGCTCACAGTCCAGGCCGTTAGCATACTGGCGCACGAGCTGGTCAAGCAGTATGGAACCGTACTGCTGGTGCAGGTAGCGGGTGAATGACTCGGCCTGTGCATAGGCCAGGTATGCCCCGGCTGCATCGACTGGAAAAGAATTGCACAAGCTCTGCATGGGGAGCAGGGTCTCTTTCTCGTAGGCGCTTTCAAGCAAAACCCGGAAATCCGGGTTGGGGTAGAGCTCTGCAATCGATGCCAGACCCTCGTTCAACCACACAGGCAGGTTGATATAGGCCGGTCCTACCTTTTGGTAAAGCAAGATGTGCATCAGCTCGTGCGGGATCTGGCGTTCCATCTCCAGGCGCTGCTCTGGCCCTGGCGGGAGCGAAACGACCATTACGCCCAGGTCGGGATCGGTGTGTGCTCCTACCCAGTTTCGAGTACCAGTTTGTAAGGTAGCGCGCATATCAGCCGCGTTGGCGTATGCGTACAGGCTCACCTTTTCTGGCGTAGGCAGCGGCATCAGGGTCTGCACCTGTACCAGCCCTTGCTGAGCGATATCCAGCAGGTTCTGCCCAAAGGCGGCATCGCCCTCATGCCAGCGAACTTCGAAAGGAGACTGGCTGCGAGTCTCCCATTCAAATCGATTATCTTCATAATAGAAAGCAGTTTTTGCGGTGCTGACGGTCTGATCCCCCGCAGTGTTCATCTCCACCCAATAGACCAGGTTGGAGAAGGCACGCAGGTGCATCTCGTTCGGGTTTACCTGGAATTCGATCTCCTGATCCCCGGGCTGCAGCACCGGGCTCGACCAGGTATTTTCCTCATCAGTTGTCTGCAGGAAAGCCTGGAATGAAGAATCGCTGGCGTCTGCGGGGGGGATTACCCGGATCTTGATCCATTCGCCAAATTTATATTCCAGCTCGACATCGACGGCATCTGCCTGTCCCCGCACAATTGCAGCAGGAATAGGGATGAAAAGGATCAACAGGAGGGCTAGAAATGACCAGCGTGACATCTTATGCCCCAAGCATAGCCAGAATTGGGGTAATCGTCAATGGGCTGAGTATGGTGCTGACAACGACCGCCATGGTGATAAAAGTCGGTACGACTCTGTATTCCGTTGCCAGGATCGTCATCATCACTGCCGTTGGCATAGCCGACTCGAGGATACCTGCCTGCCTGGCAGACCCTTCCAGGCTAAAAAATCCGGCAAAAGCCAAAGCGATCAGCGGGGCCACTACCAGGCGCATAACAGCCGAAAAGCCTATCGCGCGCACCTGCCCGGTCCACTTCGCATGCTGAAGCTGCACACCCATCAAAACCAGCATCAAAGGGATGGATGCATCTGCAAGTACGAAGACGGTGCGCTGCAGCGGTGTGGGCAGCTCCCAGCCGGTATAGCTGAAACCCAATGCCAGCAAGACTGCGTAGATAACCGGGGTTTTGAAGAGTTCCAGCAGTGCTTTTTTAAGGTCGGCGCTGCCAAGGCTGGCAAGGACCACACCCAGGGTATTGATCATAATAATCGAGGTGGCAAAGTAGATGCTGGCATACGCCAGGGCAGTATCTCCGAAGGCGAATTTATTGAGAGATAATCCGTAGTTTCCGGCGTTGTTGAACATCACCACTAACAGCACCGCAGATATCGTGCGCTTATCCTTCTTCAGGATTAAGACAATTATACCTGCCAACAAACCCACTGCCAGGGTGCTGGCGATCGTAAATCCGACCATGCGGAAAACGGCCTCGCCGCTGAGCTGGGTGGTGGTCAGCAGCCTGAACAGCAGGCAAGGGACAAATACTTTGAATACGAGATGGGAGATCGAACTTGGTGATATCTGGGTGTATCGTGAGACCAGGAAGCCCGCTCCAGCGGCGAGGAGGACAGGCAGAACGTTATTGGCGAAGAGCGAGAGCAGGTATGTCAATCTGGATCGCCGTGTTCGGGTAGGATGTCAGGATTTATCTTCTTCTAGTTCATCTTCATCATCGAAATCTTCGTCTTCTTCCTCGTCGAATTCATCAGAAAGCTCCATGATAGAGAAGGCCTCTATTTCTTCTGTGAACGTTAGGTTTTCCAGAGCCTGCTCGATGAATTCGACCTCCTCTTCGTCTTCGGTCTCCTCATATAATTCCTCAAGGGCATCCTGCACCCCTTCGCCGCCAATCTGAGACAGCGACCAGACGGCTGCCAGACGGATATCGCTGTTGCTGTCATTCAGCAGGTCGATCAAACGCTCGATGGCAGTCTTCATTTCCAGTTCACCAGCGGCGCGCACCGCCTCAAAGCGAATCTCCGGGTCATCGTGGTCCAGCATTTCCAGCACCAGAGGATGCCATTGATGGTTAAAAGAGCGACCCATAGCGAACAATGCACTGATGATCCAGTCGCGGTTGCCGGAGTAATACGCCGATTCGATCATGGGGGGGATTTCCTCACGGCTGGAAAATCCCAACGCCTCGAGCGCCATGCGCCTTACCAGGACGGCCTCGCTGCTGTTGTAGCTCTTCAGCAGCTGGTCGGTGATCAGGTCCAGGGTCGTCTCTGGCAGCTCTTCGATCTCTCCCTGGTAAATGTAGCCTCCCAGGGCAGACGCAGCGGCTGCACGGACATCTGACGATTCGTCCGATTGGAGGATTGAGATGAACTGGGTTATCAGATCGTCCACCTCATAGTCTCGTAAAATCCGGATTGCCAGCTCGCGCACGCGCGGGTCGCTGTCATGGATGGCGTACCGGCAGAGTCCCTCGAAAGAAAGTGCCAGATTGGCTTCACCCAACTCCTCGATATCCTCCATGATTGCCTGCCGGCGCTGAACGGCCACCTGGGACCAGGTGGTCTGCAGGGCGAGTAAATCGGCGCCTTCGAGGTCCGAGAGACGGTACAGGTAGCGTGGATAAAACGGTTTCATCTCATCCAGCAGGGCAGCCGTTAACTGCTGGATAGATATTGCAGTAAGGTCATCAGAAGAGTGGAGGCTTTCGTTGGCGGACATTTTCGATTAAGGCAGTTGCACAGGGTTGAGGAAATCTTGTACGTTGATATAGATCAACAGGATCAACAGCATGGCGAATCCGACCAGGTGGATCATGTTCTCGTATTGGGCCGGGATGCGCTTTTTGATCAGTATCTCCGGCAGGGTGAGCAGAATCCTTCCGCCGTCTAAAGCCGGGATGGGGAGCAGGTTGAATATTCCCAGCGACATGCTGATGATCATAAAAAACCACAGAGGGTCCGGAATCTGTTGGTAGATATCGAACATGCCTTTATATCCGACAGGCCGGCCCTCTTCCGGGCTTACTTCTCCCTGGATCATGCGCACCGGCAAGGAAAGCACGCTATGGGTGTACTGGTAGGCCGTGATAAACCCGCCGGGGATAGCTTTGCTCCAGGTTGTGGGTTTGACCATGGTCTCCATGGTGATGCCGATGGCGCCATCCTCTGGAGGCGGATCACGCGGGACGAGGCTGACTTTGCTGATCTGCTCGCCGCGTTGGTAGGTGATCTCGGTCTGCTTGCCCAGGTTGCTGTAGATGGCGCTGTATAGCTCACCGGAGCTGTGCACGTCCTGCCCGTTGATAGCCAGGATGATATCGCCAGTCCGCATGCCTGACAGCGCCGCCGGAGAATTGGTGGACACCTGCGCGATCTTGACGCGATCCGGCTCTCCCAGGTTATAGATGATAATGATCGAAAGGAGCACCCCCATCAAGATATTCGCCATGGGGCCGGCAAACATCACTGCCAGGCGTACCCAGGGGCTGGCAGCTGCCAGCCCGCCCTCTACGGTGGGATCGTTTTCGCCTTTTGGGCGCACGAAGCCGCCTAGCGGGATCCAGTTCAATGTAAATTTAGTGCCTTTGGCTTCGAACAGCGTAGCCAGGCGCGGTGGAAACCCGATGCCGAATTCTTCGACTTCCACTTTCAGGGCACGTGCGGCAAAGAAATGCCCCAGCTCGTGGACAACGATCAAGATGGCAATCCCACCGATGAAGGTTAATAATTGTACGATAAGCGTAGTAGACATGAATTAACTCGTTTTTCCCTGGTCATCCCAGGCATACGTATCGATCTGATATGGAGTGATTATATCCGTTACTGGGGCAACTATCCAGTTATACGAACAGGACGGGGATGTTTCTAACACAATTCTAAGCGGCGAAGGTCTGCCGCGGGAGTGTTTCAATCGACCAGTCGCGCCGGTCCGCCCGGTCGGGCGGATAACACCTGCCGTACGCCCGGAATTTCCTCCAGCTTCTCGATCACCTGGGGGGCGTTCACCTCGGGGCATATCACGTGTACATTTGGGCCGGCATCGATGGTATAGGCTGCCGGGAGCCCATCTGCCCGCCATGCCCGGACTGCCTGCATCACCGCCAGAGTGGTTGGCTCCCAGTACAACACGCGCGGCGAGCTGGTCATCATGACCGCGTGCATCATGTTGCTGTCCAGCTCGATCATATCCGCCAGCTTATCGAAGTCGCGTTCCAGAATCGCCTGGCGGCAGATCGCTAACCGTTGAGGCGCCTGCATCAAGCGGGCGTGCTGCAGCGGGCTGGTGCCAGCCAGGGCGTGACCTTCGGTAGAGCCCGTGGGTTTATGCCTTTGGCTGGTGATGGCGATGCAATCCACCAGCCTCCAGTGCGAGGGTGGGGCGATGGAGTAGGCGTATGAGTCCTCGTCATCCTCGCCGGCGCGCCACTCGACAAATCCGCCAGGGATCGAGCGGCAGGCCGAGCCGGAGCCCTGCCTCGCCAGGCGTGAAAGCTGGCGCTCGCTTAGAACCAACCCGGCAGCGGCCGTCCCTGCCAGGCTCAGCGCCGCAAACGCAGATGCTGAAGATGCCAGCCCCGCCCCGGTCGGGAAGTTGTTGCTGCTGATCACTTGCGCGCAGGTGGAGATGCCTGCCAGGCCGCGCACGCGGTCCAGGTGTTGGCTTACACGCCTGAATGCTGGACCGGTCGATCTGCGCCCGTTGAGGATCAGGGTGTCGTTATTCAGATCAGGATCGAAAGAGACCGTGGTGCGCGTGTACAGCCCATCCAGATTCATCGAGATCGAGCCGTTGGACGGCAGGCGCAGCGCCTCGCTGCGGTTACCCCAATACTTGATGAAGGCGATGTTTGGAAAAGCTACTGCAGTGGCAGGTTGCAAAGCGAATCCTCCCTGAACTCGTCTAATCTCACAGCAAAAAGCGGCTCCCCAAAGCCGCTTTGATCGATGTGCTTGCTTACTTTTCGGATTCTATTATCTTTTCCAGCGCGGCAATCAATGGCGGTATGTCGTCTTGGACAGCTTTCCAGAGGATCTCTTCGTCTAATCGGAAATATTTATGCACCAAAACATTCCGGATGCCCTGCATTTTTCCCCAGGGGATATCTGAATAGCGCTCTTGTATTTCTACCGGGATGACGCGCGCAGCTTCACCAATCGTAGTAAATTCAAAAGCCACCGCGCGTATTGTGCGAGGATCTGCCAGAAACTCATCCAAAGTCATGCTACCTGAAAAGTCCTGGATATTCCTTGCGCAGGAAAGGATATCGCGAATTCGATCAGGCCAGGTTCTAGGCGACACGTACTGCCTCCTGCATAACCTGATTCTTGATGTAGGGCTTAAGTGAGCGAGGTGTGCCTAAATCTACTTTACACCCAAGGATTTCTTCCAGGTGCTGCTGGAGCTCAATAAAATGAAATAATCCCACTGGCTGGCTAAATTCAACCAAAATGTCAACATCACTATCCGGTTGTGCTTCATCACGTGCCACTGATCCAAACAAAGTTAAGGATTTGACATGATACCGCTCGGATAACTCAGCATGTTCATGTCGTAAAAGGTTGATGGCCTGCTTACGCTTCATCTTAGAATCCTCGTGCAATTATTATACATTAGTAGGCAAGACTGAATCGAGGATGATTAGAAGCCTGGTCGTAATGGATATCGGTTCTTCCTTATTTTTTATTTTGCCAAGGTGATAATAAGCGAGGCGAAGGCGGTGGCTGGATGTATAAAGTGTAAAAACTCATCAATTGTGGATGTTACGTGCACAAAGCAGATTGCATATTGTATCTACATGAAATTATCTCTATAATCAA
>CAZGIX010000229.1:0-6800 GCA_964525785.1 uncultured Anaerolineaceae bacterium | reverse complement strand
ACCTATCCGGAAATTATTTTGGTAGTGTGCAAACACAATTTTCGGATAGATACTAAATCCTCCAGCCGGGAGGAGT
Organism: uncultured Anaerolineaceae bacterium; assembly: GCA_964525785.1. Taxonomy (GTDB): domain Bacteria; phylum Chloroflexota; class Anaerolineae; order Anaerolineales; family UBA4823; genus JAQBDA01. The sequence continues at coordinate 6,724 of CAZGIX010000229.1, read as the reverse complement.
AGGCAGCCAGCGTGCTGAAGGAAGATGCGAATTTTCAAGCTCTTCCCCAGAGAAGGAGAGGTCACAGGCTGAAAGCCCCCGCAGACGCTCCAGCCGAAAGTCGCCCGGTTTCCATGTCGAAGAAATCCCACCTGGGAGAGTAGAACGGCACGGGTTAGCCCGTTATAGCGCAGCCCTGATAATAGTCAGGGTGATAAGTGCGCCGGCATGCCGGCGAAGCGAGGTGGCACCGCGGAAGGCACACCCTTTCGTCCTCTATATGGGCGATGGGGTGTTTTTATTATCCTGGGATGCTTCTATTGAATGGTGCATAAAAAGCGCAGGGAACGATGACACTACCCAAACATTACCAACCCGCAGATACCGAACCGCGCCTGGTGGATTTTTGGCAGGAGGCGGGCATTTATCAGTATTCTCCCCAATCGGACGCGTGTGTTTTTTCAATTGATACACCTCCACCAACAGTATCAGGGACCCTGCACCTGGGTCATATTTATTCCTATACGCATATGGATATCATCGCCCGCTTCCAGCGCATGCGCGGCTGCAACGTTTTTTACCCCATGGGTTTCGATGACAATGGCCTCCCGACCGAGCGGCTGGTTGAGAAACGCCTGGGGATCACAGCTGTTAAGGTAGGCCGGCAGGCGTTCATCGATCAATGCCTGGAGGTCAGCGAAGCGGCAATCCGTGAATATCGGGACATCTGGCAGCGCGTGGGGTTATCGGTCGACTGGCGTTATACATACCGGACGATCGACGCACGCTCGCGCCGGATTTCTCAGCTGTCTTTTATTCAGCTGTATCGGCAAGGCCTGGCTTACCGGCGCGAGGCACCAGCCATTTGGTGCCCTGAATGCAGTACTTCAATAGCTCAGGCAGATCTGAACGATATCGAGCGCCAAAGCGAATTCATCACTCTGGCATTTCCGCTGGATAGCGGCGATGTACTCTCCATCGCCACCACGCGCCCGGAGCTGCTCCCTGCCTGCGTGGCGATATTTGTCCATCCAGACGATTCTCGCTACACTAACCTGGTCCACAATCATGCCACAGTCCCATTATTCGGACAGAGAGTACCCATCCTGGCGGATCGCGCAGCAAATCCGCATAAAGGCAGCGGAGCGGTGATGTGCTGCACTTTCGGCGACAGCACCGATGTCGCCTGGTGGTACCAGCATAAACTTCCGTTGATCCAGGCGATCACCCGCCAGGGACTTATGGCTGCTGTTGCTGGTGCTTATGCAGGTTTACAGATCGTCGAAGCGCGCCAGCAAATCATCCAGGAGCTCGAGCAGGCTGGCTTAATATTAGACCGCCAGCCGGTGCTCCAATCCGTACGCGTCCACGAACGCTGCGACACTCCTGTGGAATACGTTATCGCCGGGCAGTGGTTTATCAACATATTGGATCACCGCGAGAAGTTACTGGAGCTGGGAGAGCAGGTGTCCTGGTTCCCAGAGCATATGCGCGCTCGATACAGAAGCTGGGTGGAGAACTTGAATTGGGATTGGTGCATTTCTCGTCAGAGATATTACGGTGTCCCGTTCCCACTGTGGTACTGCAGCAACTGCGGTACGGAGATCCTCGCAACGGAAGACCAGCTCCCGATTGATCCGGTTGAGCGGCAGCCCCTGGGAGCATGCAAATGCGGAAGCAAATCGTTCACCCCGGAGAGGGACATCCTGGATACCTGGGCGACTTCTTCCATGACACCGCAGATCGTCGGGCAGTGGCTGGGTGAACACCCTGAGCTGTACGGACGCGTCTTCCCATTCTCACTGCGCCCACAAGCGCATGAGATCATTCGCACATGGGCATTCTATACGATTGTAAAATCCCATTATCATTTCAACCAGCTCCCCTGGAGGAATGTGCTCATCTCTGGATGGGGCTTAGCCGGTGAGGGCATGGGTAAAATTAGCAAGAGCCGGGGCGGCGGGCCGATGGCGCCGCTGGATATGATGCAACGCTACTCTGCGGATGCAGTGCGCTACTGGGCTGCCAGCACAGGCCCCGGCAAAGATGCAGTGATCAGCGAGGAGAAAATTCAGATTGGGGCGCGGCTGGTCACCAAACTATGGAATGTTGCCCGCTTTGCCGAGCCGTTCATCCATCAGCACCGACAATCGCCGGTCCTCTCGAAAGATGCCTTACCATTTACGCCTGCCGATCGCTGGATCCTGGCGCGCCTGCAAGCGACCGTCCACCATGCAACCCAACTGCTCGAGGTTTATGATTACGCCACCGCGAAGAGTGAGATCGAGAATTTCTTCTGGACCGACCTGGCTGATAACTACCTGGAGATGGCGAAAGTACGCCTATATAACAGCCCGTCTCCCGTCCAAGAAGCGGCTTGTTCCACACTGAACGTGCTTCTGCAGGCAACCATACGATTATTTGCTCCGTTCATGCCGTTTGTGACCGAGGAGATCTATCAGCACTTGTTCAGAGACAGCGCCCCGGATAGCAAACTGAGCTCTATACATCAGTGTGCCTGGCCCGAAGCCGAGCCATCTATGGATGACCAACGTTTCCAGGCCATCGGCGACCGGTTGGTCGCCATTGCCACCGCTATCCGGCGCTACAAGAGCGAGCACAGTATGCCGCTGGGGGCGGAGATAAATCGATTACAATTGGCTACTGTGCCCCATTCAAATAGCCCGCTGGACCAGGCAACCCTGAGTACAGCGCTAATTGAAGCTGAGCTCGATGTTCGCGGTGTTACCCGCGCCCGATACATTGAGGTAACACAGCACCTCGATGAGCGCTCTACAATCCTCAATGCTGGCGATGATATTCAGATCTCTATTTGGGCTTGATATCAGCCGGATTCCCAGGATCTACTATGGCAACTTACCCTTTTCTTCAAGTTGATGCCTTCACAGACCGGCCATTGGGCGGCAATCCCTGTGCAGTTTTGCTGGACTCGGATGATCTGGATGACGACAGCATGTTGGCGATTGCGAAAGAAAACAATCTCTCTGAGACAGCTTTTGTGCGCACCTCAGCGAACGCTCATTTCGCAGCCCGATACTTTACCCCCGCAGTTGAGATCCCGTTCGCCGGTCACCCGACGATCGCAACCGTTTATGCGCTCATCGACGCAGGCAAGATCAGCCTCACGAGCGAGGTGACCCGGATATCCCTGGAGCTGAAGGTTGGGATTATTCCCATCGATATCTACTCCTCCGCCGGAATGGTCCAACGCATCGTGATGACGCAGAACAAGCCGCAGTTCCTGACCATCCACGATCCGGATAGGGTGATGCCTGTCTTTGGTCTCACCCCTGACGATCTACTGCCTGGTGCTGTCATCCAGACAGTCAGCACAGGTACACCTCAACTTATGCTGCCATTGAAAGACCATGCCTCGCTGCGCAAAGCTCTCATATATATCCCTCATTACACCGAGCTGCGCAGCCGCTCTGATTTTTTCAGCTCGCATTTGTTTTGCTTGCAGGGGGCGACATCTGCGGGTCACACCTTCGCTCGCCATCTGGATATACCTCCCGACCTGCCCGAAGATCCCTTCACCGGTTCAGCCACTGGTGGGATGGCGGCTTATCTCTGGCGATATGGATGGCTTGACACCCCTGGTTTCATTGCAGAACAAGGTCACTGGATGAGCCGTCCAGGGCATGCCTGGGTCGAGGTGCTTGGCCCACGGGAAGATATCCAGGCTGTCAAAGTGGGTGGCAGCGCCGTCACTGTGCTGCGTGGGACCTACTCATTGTAGAGAACGAATGTAAAACCTATCAGGAGTGCATTATGCCAGAATACAATCTGCCGAAGGCCTACGATTTCGGGTCCACCGAACAGCGCATCTATTCCTGGTGGGAGAAGAGCGGCTATTTCAAGCCATCTAACGACCCGAACCAGCCCGGTTTCCAGCCAGACCAGAAGCCTTTCGTGATCTCCATTCCACCGCCCAATGTGACCGGTGAGCTGCATCTGGGCCATGCCATGTTCGTCTCGATGGAAGATCTTATGATCCGCTACCACCGCATGAAAGGCATCCCTACATTATGGGTGCCGGGAACGGATCACGCCGGGATTGCCACCCAGCTCCAAATCGAGAAGGCGCTGGCGCGTGAAGGCCTGACTCGTGAACAGGTGGGGCGGGATGAGTTCATGCGCCGTACCTGGGCCTGGAAAGCAAAATTTGGAGGCATTATTACCCAACAGATACGCCGCCTGGGAGCTTCGTGCGATTGGGAGCGCGAGCGCTTCACCCTGGATGAAGGGCTCTCACGCGCCGTACGCGAGGCATTCATCCGGTTGTACGAAAAGGGATTGATCTACCGGGGTCCGCGCTTGATCAATTGGTCACCGGGATTGAAGACCGCCGTCTCCGATCTGGAAGTCGAATACTCAGAAGAACCGGGGACGTTGTACTATTTCAAATACTTATTGGCAAACCGCGAAGGCGAATACCTGCCGGTGGCAACCACACGACCGGAAACAATCCTCGGCGATACAGCGGTAGCGGTGCATCCGGACGACCCTCGCTACCAGAAATACATCGGTCAGCAGGTGATCGTCCCGATCCTGGGCCGCCATATTCCAGTCATCGCCGATGAATATGTGGACCGCGAGTTCGGCGGAGGCGCCCTCAAGGTCACGCCAGGACACGATCCAAATGATTATGCAATTGCACAACGCCACGGGCTGCCGGTAATATCCATTCTCGATGAGGCCGCGCGTGTCAACGAAAATGGCGGTCCATATCAAGGCCAGGACCGCTTTGAGGCGCGCCGGAACCTGTGGGAGGATATGCGCCTTGCGGGATTGACTATCAAAGAAGAGCCATATACCCTGAACGTGCCGCGCACCCAGCGCGGGGGAGAAATCGTTGAGCCGATGATCTCCACCCAGTGGTTTGTGCGTATCGGCTCGCTCGCCGAAGCCGCTTTGCTGGCTGTAAAGGACGGGCGCGTGCGCATCGTGCCGGAACGGTTCACCAAGGTCTATTACAACTGGCTGGAGAATATCGAGGATTGGTGTATCAGCCGGCAGCTGTGGTGGGGACACCGCATACCGGTCTGGTATTGCGAAGATTGCGGTCAAATGACTGTGGCACGACAGGATCCCACTCAATGCACTCACTGCGGCTCCCTGAAGATCCAACAAGATCCGGATGTGCTCGATACCTGGTTCTCGTCAGGGCTGTGGCCCTTCTCTACCCTGGGCTGGCCCGATGAAACCCCGGATTTCGAATACTTCTACCCTACCACCATGATGGAAACCGGCTATGACATACTGTTCTTCTGGGTGGCGCGCATGGTCATGTCTGGCCTGGAATTCACCGGAGAGGTACCGTTTGACACGGTTTACTTGCATGGCTTGATCCGTGACGAAAACGGGCGGAAGATGAGCAAGACTTACGGCAACGTCATCGATCCGCTCAGCGTGATGGATGAGCTCGGTACGGATGCCTTGCGCTTCACCTTGCTGGTCGGCTCCACTCCTGGCAATGACATGAACCTGAGCATCAAGAGAGTGGAGGCCAACCGCAACTTTGCCAACAAAATCTGGAATGCCGGACGCTTTGTAATAAATGCACTCCAGCAGGCACCTGCCAAGCCTGAGGCCGCGCCAGATTGGACGCTGGCAGATTCGTGGATTTGGGCGCGGCTGCAAACCCTGGTGCGCGATGTCGAGCGGCTGTTCCAGAGCTTCCAATATGGGGAAGCCGGACGGCAGATCTACGATTTCTGCTGGGGCGAATTTGCAGATTGGTACGTCGAGATTGCCAAGCTGCAGTTGGCAGAAGGCGGCGACCGGACCTTTTATACCGCCCGTACCCTGGTATGGGTGCTCGACATGAGCTTGCGCCTGCTGCATCCATTCACACCTTTCATCTCTGAAGAACTTTGGGGACATCTGAAACGCGCCGCCGAGGCATACTCTCACAATCTGGCTCCCACAGGAGGTTGGTCAGATGCCTTGATTATTGCCTCCTGGCCTGAACCGCGCCTTCTCGAAGGCTGGGAAGATGAAAAAGTGGCGCAGTTCAACCTGGTGCAGGATGTAGTGCGCGCCATCCGGAATGTACGCGCTGAGAAGAATGTAAAACAGGGTCACCGCATCCCTGCCCTCCTGGTATCGGAGAGCTACAGCGGTATATTGGAGGGACAAAAACTCGCCTTGTCACAGCTGGCGCAGCTTGATCCGCTTCATATGACGATCCAGACCAGCCTGCCAACCAAGCCGGAAGGGTACATCGCCCTGGTAGTCGGGCCAGTTGAGGTCTACCTGCCGCTGGCGGACATGGTGGATACTTCTGAGGAATATGCTCGCCTGGAGAGAGAGCTGAGCGAGGTCCAGTCCCAAATCCAGCGCCTGGAAGCCCTGCTGGACAGCGCTTTTGCAGAAAAAGCACCCGCTCCAGTTGTCCAAAAAGAGCGCGAGAAGCTGGACGCCTACCGCGAGACAGCCGGAAAGCTGGATGCCCAGCTCGCAGCATTGCGATAATGGCGCCTGTGTGTGGATCAAATGGTTGGATATATGATAGGACGTACGCGGTTGAGGGAGGAAGTGGGAATTTGGGTGGTCTGCGCCCGCGCAAACACGCACACTTTTCTCCTGAAATGCGAAACTATAAGAACCTATCCGGAAATTATTTTTGTGGTGTGTGCGGCGGCTACGCCGCCGCACACACCACATATAAAATTCAATTTTCGGATAGATACTACGCATCGTCCGGGACTTCGCCCGGAAG
>CAZGIX010000228.1:0-6830 GCA_964525785.1 uncultured Anaerolineaceae bacterium | reverse complement strand
ATCGAGCCTGGAGGCGTCTTCGGCCCGATTCACGACCATAAAGACAGACCAGGCATCGTCTACATTTTTCAAGGAACGATCACTGACCATCGAAATGGAGTCGCTACGGACTATGGGCTAGGAGTGGGCTGGCCCGAGGATATGAACACTACACACTGGCTTGAGAACAGAGGAACGATTCCTGCGGTGGAGATCTCGGTCGATATTGTCAGGCAAGAGTAAGCTCAGGCTCGACATCTAATAAGGTCGGGCCTAACATCCGCTGCAGTGGACGTGGCTGTCGCCACGCCGCTGAGCATTACCGTTAGGGGTAGCCTCAATGGCTGCCCCTAACACCACTCACTCAGGTTATGAAAACAAAGAACACTGCTCCGAAACGTATAAACAAGAAACAGGCCAAAGCCGAAAAGAAATCTTCCGGGATACTACGGATATTCTCAATTCTTATGCTGCTGCTGATGGCATTATCCAGTTTTGGTCGCATCGCCTCTGCAAATCACCGCACACCCCCGGGCAGTCAGACTCCCACACAACAAACTGCCTCTTCCACCGGTGGAGCTACTGCCGCCCAAACTTTCGTATTTCACAGGGACGACAGGGTGGCTGGTCTGTGCGAAGACCTGGTGATCACCTCTACAGGAGATGCGATCCATTCAACCTGTGGAAAGGGCGTGGAAAAACAACACACCCTGAGCGAAGCCGAACGCCAACAGCTGCAAACTTGGATCAAGAATTACCAGGCTGTGAATTACGATCATAGTGCTGCTTCTCAACCTGATGGCGCGATAACGCAGCTGTATTTGAACGAGCTGGGTTCCCAAAAGGCGACAGAGTTGGAAATCCAGCGCATGATTGATTTTGCGATTGCGTTGAACACAAAAATCGCCTCGCAACCATGATGTAAATCATGAACGGTAGATTATAGGAGATTCATTATGGATGTTGGCGTTCCTGAGCTCATTGTTTTCTTGTTTATCGTTCTCATGATATTCGGGCCTGGTCGGATTGTAAAAGTCGGTCATGAACTCGGAGAAGGTATCCGCCAATTCAAGCAAGGGCTGGGTACCTCTGCCGAGCCCGAAAAAACTGACGAAACTCACCCTGAAAATAAATGAGCCGCAGCTCAGTGGGGTATAATTAAGTACCCAGAAAAGGGATTTACACCTCCTCATTTCTACCCTCATTATTTGGGACTGTAACCTCATCTCTAGAGCCAACGCCAGGAAACCAGACCCTTTTCTCCGTTATATTCATGTTAGTATAAGGAGGGGTTATGTTTAAACGGATTCTCCTCCCATTAGATAGTTCAAAATTGGCAGAATGTGTTTTGCCGCATCTGGTCGCGATAGCCCGGATTCATGAGCCACAGGTGCTGCTGATGCGCGTCTCGGAACCTTTTGGCGTGACAGCGCGCTTGCGTATGATTGATCCGGTGGATTGGCAGATTCGTAAAGCCGAAGCAGAGAGTTATCTCTCTGGTGTAGCTGTTCGCTTGCAGAATGTCGGTCTACCGGTATCCACGCATCTTTATGATGGCAGACCTGCTGAACAGATTATAGAAGTCGCCAACTCTTGGGATGCGGACTTGATCTTGATGAGCAGCCACGGGCAGAGCGGTATAAGTCCCTGGAATGTTAGTAGTGTTGTACAGCAGGTAATCTTACGCGCTCACCGTTCCATTATGATCATCCGGGCTTATCAACCCGTGACCGAAGATCTGACGGGCCTGTGTTACCACAAGATTTTTCTTCCATTGGATGGTTCTCAGAGAGCGGAAATGCCATTGACGTTGGCTGAATCTCTGGCACGTGCCCACAGCAGCGAGATTCTGGCTGCCCACATTGTCAGACAGCCGGAACTGCCTCGCCGGACATCCGCTTCGCAGGAAGACTTGCTGCTTGTCAACCAATTGACAGAGCGGAATCGAGCCGAAGCGATAAAATATCTGGAAGATCTCAAATCCAGGATAGACGCGAACATCCAGACGAGACTGGAGGTCAGCCCTAGTATCAGCCGCTCTTTGCACCAGATCGCTGATGAGAACGATGTAGATCTGACGATTTTGAGCGCCCACGGTTATTCTGGCGACACACGCTGGCCGTATGGCAACGTGGGGCTCGGCTTTATCGTTTACGGCAGCACACCGCTGCTGATCCTTCAGGATCTACCGACCAACCGGATCGAGCCAACCCAGGCGGAAATCGCCGCTCGGGAAACCGGAAGCCACTAATCCGTGTTGGACCAGGCTCCCATCATGCCGGTAGGGCTGCAGAGTGAGACCCAGCCGGACAACCCGCCCGTCAGCCTGGAGGCTCAAGGTCGCAATCTGGCTGAAGATCACCGCCGTCGTGCCCAGGTATCGCCCGGCGCACGAACCGGCTCGTCTGAAGTAGGTCAAAGCTCACCAGGCCCGGCAGTGCTCTTGTCGGCGCGTCTCCCCCGTTTTACCTCAATATTGAAAGAAGCTGCCAGTCGATTGCAAGCACAAACCTCGAAAGCAGGACAGCTCTCGCTGGCCGCTGAATGGCTGCTGGACAACTATTACATTGCGGCGCAGGCACTCCGCGAAGTGCAGCAAGACCTGCCGCCCCACTATGAGCGCCAGCTCCCTCGCTTACAAGCAGGGCACCAGCGCATCTATGACCTTTCTGCAGAGATTATCCAAACCGAGAATGCCCTGCTCGATCTGGGACATGTCCAGCGATTCGTCGAAGCCTACCAGGAGGTGCTCTCACTCACGATGGGTGAGCTGTGGGCACTACCGACCATGCTGCGCATGGGGCTTTTGGAATGCCTTTTGGCGGCGATTGCCCGGCTCACAGAGCTGGGGGGAGAGGCAATTACAGAAATTGCACCTATTATAAAGTTCCCTGGGCAACTCGACGACCAGCTCATAGTTGAAAACAGTATCCGTAGCTTGCGAGCCCTGGCAGTTTATGATTGGAAGCGCTTCTTTGAAACATTAAGCCTGGTCGATGTTACCCTGCGCCAGGATCCGGCCGGGTTGTATACCGGAATGGACTTTGAGACCCGTGACCTTTACCGGAAGGCTGTGGAGGAAATTGCCAATTATGGGCAGGTTGATGAACTGGTAGTCGCCCGAAGTGCCGTAAGCCTGGCACGCGCTGGGGTGGACCAGCTTAACCCACAACCTGCGCCAGCCTCACAAGGATCACCGGATGCGGATGGTCATAAAGACCTGGTAAATCAGCCAGACGGCTGGGATGGATTCCGCTCGCAGCTTAGCGCGCATATCGGATATTATCTCCTGGGACAAGGCCGCCCGGCGCTAGAACAGGCTGCCGGGTACACTCCTAAAGGCTGGCAGCGATTGGAGCGCTTGACTCGCAGCCACCCTACTCCACTTTACTTGGGGTCGATTGCTTGCCTCTCGCTGGGATTGATGGGTATCCCTCTGACCTTTGCCGCTGTGGTCGGGGCGCTAGCAACCGGACTCCTGTTGGTTTTTGTGCTTACCTTGATCCCCGCGCTGACCATCGCTGTCGACTTGGTCAACTGGGCGGTCACCCAGGTCGTCAAGCCTCAGGGTTTGCCGTCCATGGATTTCAGTCGTGGATTACCAGAAGAGTGTACGACCTTGGTGGTCATCCCCGCCTTGCTCTCCGGACCGGATGAGGTTGATTCGCTGGTCGGACAGTTGGAGCAGCACTACCTGCGTAATCCCGCCACCGGTCTTTTCTTTGCCCTGCTGACCGACTATATGGATGCCTCAGCAGAAAACCAGCCCAATGATGTCGACCTGGTCGAAAGAGCGCGACGGGGGATTCGCAGTTTGAATGAAAAATATCTTGAGGCCGGGACGAGTCGTTTGTCAGGAAGGCGCTTTGCCCTCCTTCACCGAGAGCGGCGCTGGAACCCCTCCGAAAGCGTTTGGATGGGCTGGGAGCGCAAGCGCGGCAAGCTTCACGAGCTGAACTGCATGATCCTGGCTGCGCGAGGCGTTTCCCTGGGCGGCTGCTCTCTAGATTCCGGGTCCTCATTCCCCATCCGGGAGGGGGACCTATCTTTCCTTCCGCTCGTGCGCTACATCATCACCCTGGATGCGGACACGATTCTGCCTCGTAACGCTGCCCAGGAATTGATCGCCGTCCTGGCTCATCCCCTGAACCGTGCCCATCTCAAACCCGTCGGTGCGGGCAGGTGCGGCGAGGAAGTCATTTCAGGATATACCATTCTCCAGCCACAAACCGATATCAACCCGCTCAGCGGAGGTGCATCATACTTCACCCGCGTCTTCTCTGGGGATACCGGTCTTGACCTGTACACTAGGGCTGTATCGGACGTCTATCAAGACCTCTTCGGCGAAGGCAGTTTTGTCGGTAAGGGCGCCTACGAGGTCGATAGCTTCGAGCGCAGCCTGGAGGGCTGCATCCCCGAAAATGCCCTGCTCAGCCACGATCTGCTGGAAGGCATTCATGGTCGGACGGCTCTGGTGACCGGCACCGTCCTGATCGAAGATATGCCGCCGACCTATCTGGTGCACGCCCGCCGGCTGCGCCGCTGGATGCGCGGCGATTGGCAGCTCTTGCCGTGGCTATTCTCACCCCGCCTGACTAGAATCGGCTGTTGGAAGATACTGGACAACTTGCGGCGTAGCCTGGTGGCTCCGGCTCTTCTGTTGTTAATCCTCGCCGGTTGGTTGATCCTTCCCGGCTATCCTGGCGTCTGGACAGTTGCTGGAGCAGTTGTCCTTGCCATCCCGGTATCAACTGGGTTCTTCGGAGCGTTACGCCAGCGATTGAGCGGTCAGCCGGCGCGCCAGGCCGAGGCTGCTCTAAAGAACAGCTTCTTCCGCTGGCTGCTGGCTCTGGCGTTTTTGCCGTATGAAGCGCAGATTGCCGGGGGTGAAATTATAAGGACTCTGGTTCGGTTGTTCATCACCCATCGCGGCTTGCTGCGTTGGACTACCAGTGACCAGGTTGCCCGCAGCCTTGGGGATCGAGTTACCCTGTCGACCTGGCTGCAGATGGTCTTCTCTCCCATTCTAGCCATCACTCTGCTCATCCTGATCGTCTTGCTTCGCCCGCTTGCCCTGTTCTGGGCAGCCCCTCTGTTGGTCGCCTGGTTGATCGCTCCTGGGATCGCCATCTGGATCAGCCGGCCTCCGCAGCGGCGGGAAGTAAAGCTAGACGGCAGTCAGGTGCGTGAGTTGCGCCGGCTGGCTCGCCGCACGTGGCTTTTCTTTGAACAGTTTATCAGCCCTGAGGACCAGTGGCTGCCTCCCGACCATTTTCAGGAAGCACCCCTGGGGATTGTCGCCCACCGCACCTCGCCGACTAATATCGGCTTGGCCTTGCTATCCGCCCTGGGGGCTTACGACCTGGGCTATCTTGAGGCCCTCACCCTATCCACGCGTCTGATATCCTCCTTTGACACACTTGAGAAGCTGGAGCGCTACCGGGGCCACTTTTTAAATTGGTACGACACACGCAGTCTGGATCCATTGCATCCCCGCTATGTTTCCACCGTGGACAGCGGCAACCTAGCGGCCTGCCTTCTCGCGCTGCGCCAGGGTTGCCTGGAAATTCCTGGTCGCCCGGTCTTGCGCTGGGATTCCTTCGAAGGACTGCTGGACGCCATCGACCTGCTGGATGCAGTGTTCCATGACCTGAATGCCCCATCTCTGCGGCCAGCGATCAATGAGTTGAGGGGTGTTCTCAGCTCTATAGTTCAAACCATCCAATCCGTGAAAGAAGAGCCCTCACGGTGGTTGGGCTTGATCTACGATCTAGGAAGCAGTGGAAACGGACAGGTTTCCCCGCTCAGCTGGTCCGAGCTCGACCGCCTCATTGTGGAACTGGTGGAAAGCTACCCCCTGGAATTGGGACCAGAAAACCTACGCCGCTTGCGGTATTACAACCGGGGGGTGCGGCAGCAGCTTAATAGCATCCAGCGCTGTATTGATTTACTCCTACCCTGGCTTGCATCTTTTCAGGATATACCCACTCCATTCCGCGATGGAAGTATACCGGCCAACCTGATGGATGCGTGGTATGCGCTTAAACTGACTTTTCCCGAGCAGATATCTCTTTCCGAGATCCCTGCAGCCTGTCAGGCAGGTCGTCTGGCACTGAAACAGCTCAAGGGTTCCATGAAAAATCTAGACGGTGCGGATTGGGAAGATGCCCGCCGCTGGGTACAAGGCCTGGAGGACAGATTAGATACTGACGGGATGAAGGCCGAGCTCCTCGTGATCGGTTTTAATGACCTGGCACGTCGCAGTGATGAACTCTTCCAGGCGATGGATTTTTCCTTCCTTTTCAACTCTCAGCGCCAGGTCTTCCATATCGGTTATAACGTCACCACTGGTGGCCTGGATTTAAATTATTACGACCTGTTGGCTTCGGAAGCGCGTCTCACCAGCCTGGTAGCCATCGCCAAGGGCGAGGTACCCCAGAGTCATTGGCTGCACCTCGGCCGCCCCTTTACACGTGTAGACGGGCGGCAGGCACTCATCTCGTGGAGCGCCACCATGTTCGAGTACTTGTTGCCTCGCTTGCTGGTGCACAGCGAACCCGGCACCCTGCTTGGTCAATCTCTAGAAGTGGTCGCCGACCGCCAGATCGAATATGGGCGTGAGAAAAACACTCCCTGGGGTATTTCAGAATCGGGATACTACCGCTTTGACGCCAACCAGTACTATCAATACCGCGCCTTTGGGGTGCCCGGGTTGGGTTACAAGCGCGGTTTGGCAGATGACCTGGTCATCACCCCTCACGCTTCACTGCTCGCTCTGCCGCTGCGCCCGCACGCAGTTCTCCAGAATATGGAGCGCCTCAAACAGCTGGGCATGCTGGGGATGTATGGTT
>CAZGIX010000227.1:0-6867 GCA_964525785.1 uncultured Anaerolineaceae bacterium | reverse complement strand
AAGGCAGCAGCCGCAGCCTGCCCCCCGCGAGCACCTTTCCCACCGCTGTATAGTCGTCGTAGCAGCCATTGCGCGCCCATACATCCCTCTGGGCAATTAGCACCAGCGGTGTAGGTGTCACCGTGGGGGTGCTGGTGGTCGTCGGGGTGGGGGTCATGGTTGGCGTCAATGTGGGGGTTGGCGTTGTTGTGGCAGTCGCCGTCGCAGTTGGCGTTGGTGTGGGGGTCAGGGATGTAATGAAAGACCGGATGCGTCCCATCCCCCAGCTTGCGATCAGTGCCAGGATGAGCAGACCAACCACTGCCGCCGCCAGCCGCACGCCCAGCAGCTTGACCCTGTATCCCCGCAGACTCCGGTTCAGGCGGCTGACCCCTGGATCGTTTGGATATCGTTCGCGCACATCAGCGCTGATCCGCGCCGCCTCTGAAGGCCAGTTCGGGCGGTTTTCATATGCCCGGCTGGCGGACTGCAGGTCGGTATCGTATTTCTGGATGCTGCGTTGCAGTTGGTCCAGCTCGTTCTGCAGGCGGTTCAGGCTCTCGTCTACGCCTTCCAGGTTGCGGATCTGGTCCAGGTTCTCTTTGGCCTGTTTTGCCAGGTACAGGGCTTCTTCCAGCGTGTTGGCTTGCTCCGCCTGGTTCTTCATAGCGCGCGTCTGCTCTTTGAGCGGCTCCACCACGCGCGGCACAACTGTCTTGAAGCGATCGATCACCTTATCGAAAGCCGGGTTAGCCCCGTATTCCACGGTCAGGCTGTCCAGCTCTGTTTTCGCCTCGGATGCAGCCTGCGGCTGGATCACAGTCTGGCTCAATGTCTCGTAGATATCCCGCAGGCTCTCACGCACCTTCCGGTAAGCTTCGGCTCTGTCGGCATATTTTGGCAGGCCCGTCGCCCGCGAGGCAGCCTCTACCCGCTCGATCGCCTCGTCTAACCGGCCCTGTTTGAATAAGCCCTGTCCCTCCTCGTACACATTCTCGGCATCGATGCTCTCCTGCAGCTTCTGGGCAAACTCCTGTCCCTCCTGCCAGCGCTGGATGCCCAGGTCGCGCATGATCAGCTGGGCTTTCTCCAATAATCCCAACGCGTCGGCAAAGCGTCCCACCCGGGCTGCCGATTGCGCCTTGCTGTAAGCCGATGCCGCATCTGCCGGCAGTGCCACTGCCGGGATGTAGCCCGTGCGCAGGTAATTCTCGGCTTCCGAACGGTGCTGGCGGGCGCGTTCCCAGTTTGGCTCCACTTGCAGGACCCGGTCGAAGATCTGGATCGCCTCGGCGTAGCGTCCGCTGTAGAAAAGCCTTTCTGCCATCTCCATCTGCTGTTCAGCCAGCGGGTTGTGTTCCCGGGCGCTCTCTGCTGGCTGGGTGTTCCCGCCTGTGGGTGGCTGGCTTGCAGCCGCGCTTTCAGCGCCTTCTGCTTGGCCATCCCCAGGTGCACTGCCTTCGCTCTCCGCTAACTCGATCCGGGTCAGGATTTGTTTGCGCGTGCTCTGGATCTGGCTGCGTTCATCTGCTGTCAGTCCCTGGTAATCCTCAGCGTTGATAAATTCTTCGAACTCCAACAGCAGGTTCCGCAGATCTGCCAGGCTGGCGTTCTCTCGGCTGAGTAGCTCGTCGGCTTGCCTGTTCAAGGCTGTAGAGGGATTCATCAATGGTTACCTTGTATGGTGCCGTTGTTCGTCTGCTTGCCGCCGGTCACCGGGTCGGGGATTTGTTCGTAAACCTCTACCAGGTCTTTGCGCAGCTCCCGGAAGTGAGTATACCCCTGGTTTAAGACTTGTTCCAGGATTTCTTTCACCCGGTTCGGCAGCCGCTCATCATCGTAAGTCCAGTTGACCGGGTAGTTCATTGCGCTTCCTTCGATGTCTTCCGGACGGTTAGGACCCAGCGGCAGCGAGCCGGCTGCGGGTCTTCCGGTCATGATGTGGTGCAGTGCCCGGGCGCCGAACTGCACCAGGTCGAACTGCCTCTCCTCATCCTCAAGCCCCTGTGGCTGGCGTTTGGCGATGTTCCAGTCGATCATCGTAACCCCATGCACTTCCGCATCCCAATAATAGTGCAGTATTTTGTGATCCCGGTAGATGATGTTGCGTTCGTGCGCGCTTTGCAGGATATCACAAATTTGCACCGCCATGATCAGCCCTTCCCGTAAAGGTAAGAACCAGCCGTGTGTGCGTCCCGCGTCGCAGTATACCATCAGGTTGTGCGCGTTATCCCTTTTCTCCAGCGCCAGGTAGGGGGTCCAGCCTTGTCCGAGATAGCGGTCCAGGGATGCCAGGTAGTTCTGCACCTCCTCGGCTCCATATCGGACCACCTGCCCGCTGAGATTTCCTGCGCCAAGGTGACCCTCCTCGCGCGGTAAAGCTTGCCCTTCTTCAAGTTTAAGGTATCCGCACTCGATCAGCGGGCTCACTCCCGGCACATCTCTCAGCAGGGTCAAGATCTGGGCTTCCTCTCTGAAGAGCGGCAGCGCGTACTCCGCCCGGTCTGGACGCATAATTTTTACTGCACACGTTGTGATCATACCGTCTCGGCTGCGCAGATCCCCGGTAAAAACCCGCGCTGAGGAGCCGCGTGCTTCTGGCGTCCAGGTGTCCAGTGCATCCCCCAATGACAGCTCCTGGTCCCTGCCGAAACGCCCTTCAGCCACTCCGCTGATCGTCCGCCGCGTGCCGATTGCGTTTTTGTCTCTATCCAGGGTCAGCGAGTGGCTGTGCGGCAGCGACAAGATCTCGCGCGAGCGGTATTCGCTCAGCCAGGGGATTTCGTTCAGGATGTGCGGGTGCTCCATCAGCAGGTCGGCGTGTTTGGCGCCTTTGCGCAGGCGTTTCAAGGCATCCAGGATGCCGTCCAGCCACTCGGCTTTGCCTACCTGGTTGCGCAGCCGCCTGCCTTCCAGCTCGATGCTGGTAATAAATTCGTAAAATGGCTCGTCGCTCTTGGCTCCCTTGGATACCCTTGCCAGCCATTGGGGTGTCAGGCTCATCGCTCGCTCGGCTCGCCTCAGGCGCCGCCTGTCCGGGTCCCATATCAGCAGCATGCGCAGGCCTCGTCGGGCGATCTCGAACTCTTTACGTTCCCACGCGCTCAAGACAATGTCTGCCTGTGCGTTCGGCTGTGCGAGTGCTCTCTCCAATGGGTCTTTCGTCCCTGGTAGGACCGCCTCAATTTCGTTGATCATCCCGGCGATCTCACGGTAATCGATGCCTGCATTCGGCGGTGCCGGTTCGAGGTCTTTCCACTTCTTGATCACCTCTTCGTTGAAGGTGTTCAGCAGTTCCTCCGAGATGCCCAGTGCTGCCATTTCCTGGTTTTGGGGGTCGATTGCCTGGCGCACCTGTTTATCGCCCATCTGCAGCACGCTGGATTGCAGCGTGTAGAATGTCCGGCTGACCGCCGTGTACGGGGTCAGGACATCTTCCTCCAGTTCGAGGTACAGCGCCCGCACCGCGTGGCTGACGCTCTCCCACCACTCCGGCAGTGGACCGCTGCCGGTATACAGCAGCAGTTCCCACAAGAAGCCCGGCCAGTCATCGGTCACTCCCGCTGCCAGGGCATTTGAGAATAAGGGGTTCTTTTCGCCCTCTTGCTGCAGTGCGATCTCGGCCACATCACACAGCACGTCCCATTTTTTAGCTGCCCTTGGCTCCAGCCTGGCTGCGCGACCGCACACCTCCTGGAACGGTTCCAGATTCGCCTCGCTGGCCAGTTGCAGCGCCAGGCGAGAATGGAAATTGAGCGCCCCTGCGTAGTCGGGTGTTTCGCCCAGGGTCGTGATCTGCCGGTGCAGCTCGTCGATCTGAGTCAGGTGCCGCATTTCGGGCCTGGTGAGGCTGTATATGTCCGATTCATCCGCCCGCAGCCGTCTTGTTCTCAGCAGCACATCCTCGTGCATGCCCGCCAACCTTGCTCGGAGTGCTTTTACCTCCTCGACTGCCCTGCTCCCTGCGGGGATCTCCTCCGACCATTCAAGGGTCTCGCGCAGCCCTGGGTTTGCCTCAGCCAGGAAATCGCCCATCTCCTGGATGAATTGCCGGTCGTCATCCTTGCGTGAGTATTGCCGGTCTTTCGATGTCCCATCTGCTTCCAGGAATTGGCCGTTCCCCCAATCGATCACCGTCAGGCGTCCGCTGCTCGGATCCCAGTACAGGTGCTCTGCTTTGACGTCATTCCAGATCACCCCTGCCTGCTTGCTCCGTTCGTTCCACACCTCGTTGGTGTGGACGCTTTCCAGCAGGCACAGCGTTCCGTACAGGCAGCGGATCAGGATCGCCTCGGGGATTTGGTCCAGGCCGGCGTACATCTGCAAGAAAGGATTGTTTTCCTGGTTGTTGGGTAGCTGGAGCCCATCCACCAGGCCGTAGCGCGCCACCTGGTGCAGATATTTCAGGTCGAAGCCGGGCGCTCTTTCGACCACGATGAATAGCCTCTCTCCGGCGCCATCCTCGGGCGGGCTCTGGTCGAGCAGTGCCGGTATCGTGATGCGTGTTCCTTCCTCGGGAAAAGACAGGCTGCCCAGCGCATTCAGGATCACTCCCTCGCTTCGGATCTGCGCAGCCTGGCGCAGGATATCGCTTGAATAGGCGTTCCTGCGCGGTCGCTTCAGGATGGCTTGTTTGCCCTCCAGCAGCGACTCGACCAGATAAACTTCCCCCGCATCCCCTTCCCCCAGTTTATCTACCAGCTTCCACTTATACCGCTGTCCAATCGCGGTTGAACCATAATTGATCACCAATCTTGGTCTGAGCTGCTCGCTTTCTGTCGCATAGTTCGCTTATTATAACGACTTCTCTCTCCAGGAATTTATGAGTATTCTTTCATCTGCTCCACCCGCGTTGTAGCTGTCTCCTCCAACGGTTGATGGCACCGTGCCATTCACCCCAGCAGTCTCTCTATCTCGCCCAGGTGATCGCTGCGGTGCAGGGCGCGGTTGGCGCGAAAATGTGTTGGACCTACCTTGATCTCCTCGTAAAGCTCAGGGCTCATCGCCTCCAGTTCGGCGTCCACGGCCTCGGCTGAGGAAAGGCATATCTCCACCGCCGTGCGCGGGTTCAGTGCCAGGCACAGCGGCTTGAGGGCATCGTTCATTGCGTCCGCGTCGACCGGCGACTCGTCGACGCCCTTTTCCCTCCACCTGCGTAGCAGGACGAGCACGCGTTGGTCCCAAAAGGCCATGTGCGCCAGCAGCGCAGACACGGTCCATCCGGAAGGGGCGGTGCGGGCCAGGTCCTCATCGGAAAGGCGGCTAAGCATGGCTTTCAGCTTGAGCCTGGAGGCTGTGTTCTCTTCGAAAAATGGTGATGGCATAATTGGCTCCTTAGAGCTTGTAAAAGAATAGGCCCGCACTTTCAATACCTTCGCCAAAATTACCGGTACTGATTGAGAGCGGCATTTTCCGGATTCGACTGACTGGAATCCATGAGAGATGCCTGCAACCGATGAAGCATTTGAGTGAGCTGCTCCTGCTCTTTTTCGTTCAAGGCTTCCAGCCATACCTTTTGTTGTTTGTGCACGATAGGGCGAAACTGGTTGGCAACCTGGCGGCCCGAGTCCGTCAACACCACCGATAACATGCGCCGGTCGGACAGATGCGGCTGTCTTTTTACGAACCCCCGTTTTTCAAGAGAATCAAGCAAGCTTGTCACGCTGGCGCGGCTGATGATCAACCGTTGTGCGATATTGTTGGGTGATAAGGGTGTCTCAGAATCTGCCAGGATGCTGAGAACCAATCCAGTTGCAGGGCTCAGGTCAAAGGGTTGGATCAAGCTTGCAATGCATTTTTGAAGCAGTTCAGCTGTGAGAACTAGGTTCATTGCGCACTCTGTTGCTTTTGCGCTTGAGCCTGGGTAACGGTTCTCAAAATCTGGTGCGATCTTGACTGATTTAATGTTAGACATCTTATTATTTGCCTCTTGACAAATATAGTTAGATCACTTACAATTAGAAGTATAACATAAACCCTGTAGAGAATCAAGAAAGGAAATGGGAAGATGGATATTAACATAACCACAAATCGCACGAAGGTACTGGCCCCAGGGGAAGGGCTAAGGCTCCAATCCGGCCCCGGCCGGGATCTCATTTTCAAAGTCACGGGTGAGGACACTGGGGGTGCATTCGACTATTTTATCGTCGAGGTTGCGCCAAAAGGGGGCCCGCCTCTGCACGTTCATCACAAGCAGGAGGAAACCATCCATGTCCTGAAAGGCCAGTATAAGATCCGCATCGGCGATGATATTTACTATGTTGATGAAGGTGGTTTTGCTTATATGCCGTCAAAACTCCCCCATGCTTTCCTGAACCTCACCGATCAACCGGGGGAGATCATCGTCGTCTATACCCCCGGCGGCGGGCACAAGTTCTACGAAGAGTTCGGGCCGGTATCTCGGATGGGGCCGCCTGACCCTAAGGTGATCGGGCCGCTCTTTACCAAATATAACATGTCTCTTCTGGGTCCACCCTTGACCCCGGATTAATATAGAATGCTTCTGACTAAAAAGCTATCTCGAACAAGATATCCGAGATAGCTTTTTTAACAGGTGGTTCCTGTAAAGGCTCTTCCCTTGTCTCGACGGCCCTCGACTGGCGGTATTCGTTTCTTCCTCCTGGCATTCGATTTGAAACCGAAGATCTCGAAGCTGTCCGGTCTCATTCCCCTGCCCCGACCGTGAATGCTGTTAATGAAAGATGCTGCTTCGCCCTACAAGCCTATCTTGGCCCTGTGTTCGATCCTCAAATCGATTATTCGTTTTTAAAACGGATCCGCTTGCCCGCCGCCTTATTTTTCCCCTTCCTGTGGCAGGTAATTCCCAATTAAACGTAACTGCTCAGGCTGCTGACGCATCCGGGGCTAATAGACAAGGAGGATAGAACG
>CAZGIX010000226.1:0-6955 GCA_964525785.1 uncultured Anaerolineaceae bacterium | reverse complement strand
GTCCTGCGACGCTGGTAGGACTCGTAGTCCTCGTCAGAGGGCTGGATGCCGGCGAGGGTCAGCAGATCGCCCACGAGCTTGTCCTCCATGAAGGAGGACGCGATCAAGCGCTTGCCGGCGTCGCTCTCGGCCATCTCCCGAAGCTTGGCCATCGCCAACCGAGACAGGCTGTAGGCACCGCCGCCGTCGGCGTAGATCGAGGGTTCCGGCGATTTGTCGATGGACTTCCGGCTGTGTGCACTGAATGATTTGACCTGGTGCCACAGGCGGTCCATGCCACCCTCCTCGCGAAAAAGCACCCTTCCGTAATAGGCATGCTTGCGATGGCTCAGGCTGTCGAAATAGCGGTCAACGTCGAGATAGCAGTCGTCGTCTATCTTGAGGACAAATTGCGCACCCGTGTGGCGATAGATCCAGTCGAAGAGCTTGAGCGATTTTCTTGGCAGATCCTCGTATCGATCCGATACATCGAGCGCAAGGACATCACCGGCCAGCGAGTCGTCGCCGTCTCCGACCACCACTACGTAGGGAATGCCACGCGTCACCAAATCCTGGACCCAGGTGGCGCGAATCGCCGCGACCCGGGTGTCGAGGTACTTGCGGCACGAGTAGATCGCGACCAGCGTGTCCGCCGGCCATGACGGATCGTCGAAAAAGCGACTGCCCCGTTCGTGCGCTTCGCCGCACACGGCGGCATGTCGTTCGCCAAACTTCTCCCGCACCAGCCCCATGACCGCCTCCAGATCGACTGCAGGCAAAGCCCCACCGGGCATGGTGGCGAGCGCCGCCAGCGCAGTCTGAACGGGAAGGGGCAGATACGTATTGGGCGGAGTCTGCTCGACTGCTGCACGAATCACGCTTTGCAGGCGCAACGTCAGCCTGTGACGTTCGCTGTGCCCTGTTGCCTGCGTCAACAGCAGAATCTGAACGAGCAGGTCCGCGCCGAGGAACGCGGCGGTCTTGCTCCCAAGTAACATTGCGACCTCGGTAAGGCGAGAAACAGCGCCCGGCGACGCCTCGGGTGCTCCAGCCTTCGCGCGCAGCCCACGCAACAAATCTGCTGCCAGTGATTGCAGTCCATAAACCGGACTGCTGGCGTGGTAATGGCCAAGCCGAAGGTTCTCGCGCAGCTTGCCGGCAGCGACCGCAAAGTCTTGCTGCAACAGCCCTTTCCGAGCCAGCGGCGAAGCAGCGATGCGCACCGACTCGAGCGGCGCCTGGTCAAGGAGACGCATGGCGAACTCACGCCCGATTGGCTTCGCATCGTCGTCCCGGACTGACAGTGTGTGTGCGACTGCTTCCCGCAGGAAAAGAGGCGCTTCGGGATTACGGTAACGCAGGAAATAGTCGAGGGCTTCGCGGATTTCGTCGGTGCGCTCACCCAAGGAGGTCAGCGTTCCCTCGAACGCCTCTCGGATTACCCGCCACGCCGCGTGTGCGCGCCACAGTTCACCGGCCAGCTCGATGTTGCGCCGGCGGAGCCGCTGCCAGAACATCGGATTCAAGCCATAGATGCGGATCGCGGCAGCGACGACCTCCTTGCGATGGGGATCGGCATAGTTGTCTAATTCGCCGAGTATGGCGATCATAACGTCGACAAGTTCGTGGTCATGCAGTCGGCTGAACCAGTCGCCGGCGAAGGCATCTAGCAGGCCGATCACCGCTCTGCGCAGACCTTCGGCGACCTCTGGAGTCACTTCGCCCTCAGCCTCTAGCCGCAGGCAGTGTTCCAATGTGAAACGCACGCATTCCGTGTTCAGCCAACCAGTGTCGAGATGCTGCGACATGCGCCACAGAATTTCGGCAGCGCGCTGGACATCTCCGTCCAGCACATGTGCGGGAGGGCTCAGTGACATCTCCCAGAGATCGTTGCTGGACTCCAGGCGTTTCAGGCGGGAGAAGTCTAGGACGTCATGCACCCCGGAAAGCTCACCGGTCTTGCACAGCAGGGGCGCGGCCGACAACAGGAAGCTTTCGCACACCCTTCCCTCTAGTGCATGGTCGGCGATGACCGCCTGCACAGATGGAAAGATCGGCCGGAGACTCCCGTCGAGTTTTGCGTTGAGCGCAAGCAAAGCACGCCACATTCGCAACTGCGCGTCGTCAGACACCGTGAACCCCGACGCGGCTCCCGTGAACAAGTCGTCATCGACAATGAAGTCTCCGAGGTGCATCTTCTCGGCAAACTCGCGTATACACAGGCGTGTGTCGTCGTCAAGGTAGGGCCCAAGCCCCCCAAAATGCACGTGTTCCAACGCAACGAGCAACCGATATTGCCTTTCCTCGCCATGATGCATGCGGCAGATGTCGCCAACCCAGCGGACGGCTCTTGCACGGTCGAGAACAAGTGGTTCCGCATTCAGGGCAAACTCGCCGAAGCGGATTTCGATGCGGGCATCCTCACCTTCCGGTACCGACTCCCACAGACAACCGGGGAGTTCGATTTCAAAGCCGGTTTCGAGAACCGTGATTCCAAGCGCCTGCGCCACATCCAGACGCTCGTGGCTCAGCGCAGTGCAATCCAGCTCCGTTCCGTTACAAACGAGCTTGTAGCCGGCCGTTGCCGCGTTCCCCAATACTGCCCAGCCCGACACCCTGAAGTGGCCCCATGACTCGACCACTGCACGCAACTCCGAAGAAAGCAGGTTGATCAAGAGTGGCTCGGCCTGGAGGAGCGCTGATGCCGCCGGAATCTTGCCAAGGTGGGGCAGCACCACGCCGTTCGCGCAGACCTCGACGCTGCGACCGGCGAGCAAAGCATCCCTGACGTTGCCGGCCATGTGACGATCGAGCGCACAGCGATATCCGGAGATTAGAAACTGCGTGCCATGATGACCGGCAACGTCGCTCCTTTCGATCCAGACAGCCTCCAGGGGGTGGTCCAGACCACCGATACGCAGGGCCAGCGTTACACATCGACCATCCCGCGAGAGGGCCCATCCCTTGATGGCGATGGGTTCTAGCTGCTCAACGAAACCGACCACAGTCGGCCCGCCGTCACTTTCTGGAATGACACCGCCCGCCGAATCCCCCCCCCTGGCATTCGCCGTCGCAGACGAGGACGATACTCGGAGTTGCTCGAATTCGTTCATCGAAAAACCTCAGCTTTTCCCGTATCGCGGACGTAGCCTTCCCTAGCGATGAGCGACTCAAGTGCATCAAGGTCGACCATGAAATCGGAATGGATTCCCCAGGATGGATCGACGGTAGGGAAGTATTCGATCGGAAAATCCAGAGCAGCGTGTTCAGCGAGATCCCAGAAATAGAGAGCCGGCATGCTTGCAGGCGTCAGCACGGCGATCTTCGTCCCCGCGCGGCAATAGATCAAATTCGTCAGGGCCGCGCATGCAATCCCAACGATCTCGGTCGCCTGATAAAACAGTGCGGCTTGCCGGACTTGCGACATGCTGCCAACAACCACTTCGGTATAACCTCGATCCCTAAAGAAACATGACGCTCGCTCATGATTCTTTAGGTGGCGCGTAGCAGCATCCGCCTGGGTAACGAAAAGTCTGTCGGCCCGGACTAGGGTGTTATCCGCCCGAATCGCCCAGCCCTCAATGGTCGTGGGCTCGAAATGCTCGACGTAGCCAACGATGCCCTGCTTGTCCGATTTTGCAGAGGACATGTACTCAGAATCTTTTTTGTAAAACGATCATTATGCAAAGACAAGTAAGTCAAGCGGGGGCAGAGTTCTGGTAATGGTCAAAAAGTGGGTCCCCTTAAGTCGAGCATCACTTTAACTGGTATTTTGGATCCAAATGGCCTGCATCAAATTTCATGTAGCGACGCGTGGTGAGCCCCGCCCAAGCATCGAACATTGACCCAACATCGAGAGCAATTCCGCCTCGCTCCTTTACCCACTGGCAATAGACCTTGCCAAGAGGGCCAGCACCAATCAAAAAAAGCATCCCGGGCTTGGGAACAACAAGTGAATTTCTGATTTCTTCGAATCGATCAGGGAAGTGACGTGCCACCTTTGCCTTGTTCCTGGCGTGTGCCACTTCCTCGGGAATTTTGTAAGTGGTGATTTTGCCAATGTTGAATGCTCTCTTTAGCGACTCTTCAACGTCGCGGCATGTAATCAACCCGACTTGCTCCTGGTTTCTGAGTAACTCTTCATAAAGCCCCTGTTCCTGAAAGTTGCGATGCAGGCTCAGTAGCGTGATAGCAGCATCCAGGCCAGTTAGCTTGTATTGCTTGAGGAAATGCCGAATCACTGTGAATTTGGTCACCTCGGCGCCACCCGTCACGCCTATCACGTCAGCAGCTTGCACCGCTGAACGTATGATGGAAACAAACTCCAGTTTCTGCTTTTCGCTCAAAGCGTTGTCGCCAAAGAAGACGCGCAGAAAATGTTCGAATTCCGCTGAAGGAGTGAAATCCGGGTAGCCAATGACCGCACTTTCACCATCGCCAAGTCGAATGATGGACATGGGCTTTGCCTCCGTCTGGTGTTGCTTGATCAGACAGGCAACCTCTTTGGGCTTCATGTTTGGCTCGAAACCGAGCGGCAAAGGTACAGCGGGCGGCCAAGGCTTCGCCGGCTGCATCTCAATTTCTTGGACCCTAACCTTGGCTGCGCTGGAATGAGATTTTTTCCATGAAAACAGCTTGAAGAGGGTCTCACGCTTATGTGTGGTTGTTGGCTGCGAGTTCTCCTGTTGCCTTCCATCTCCGGATTTCTGCCAGGCGCCAACCAGCGACTTCACCGCAATGTCCTCCATAGCGGCTCCAGGCAACTTTTCGCCGTTTGCATGCTTGGGCAATGCGGCCTCAGTGAAGCAGGGCGGTGTCGGCTTCCCGGTGAGCTCTCGGAACATCGCCTCGTTGTTGTCTGCGTAGTTACCGATAATCGAAAGACGATCTTCAAGGGTTAATAAGGGTGGGTTGTTGTACTCGCGCAGGCCGCGAAGGTAGCTCACAAATGCCTGTTGTTCATTACGTGGCACTAGTCGCATTGCGTTGACTTTGCATATGAGACGCACAAGCTCGCTAGGCATCGCAACGTTGGTAATCTCTTGCTTTGGCAATGCGCAGGCTGCCGAGTCATTTCCAAGCTGACATAGCTCCAGGAAATCGTCGATAAGATTCCTGTTGCGCCACTGGGTGCGGTCGAACACCCGCACGTGTATATTTTTTTGGCCAAAGGTTTTGGCCCATGGTTTTAGCATCCGGTAATAGTTTGCATGTACTTCGTGCAAGTATTCTGGACTGACATGCCGCTTCAGAAATATCGGGAATGGCGTGTGCAAATCTCCTACCTTGACCTGCTGTTTCCACGCAGATTCCATGTACAAGTCCTGTCGTCGTACATAACAAGCTATGTGGATGTCTAAGCCTTTGAAGGAAGCAGCCAGGAATTCAATATCATCTGCGTTCAAACCGTGGTAAAGGTTTTCACAGGAGATAACAGTTAGCTCGGCATCGGATTTCTCTATTTCACTGCGTAATTGCGCAATTTTCGTTTGATCACGCTTTAGAACCCATGATACGAGAGGGTAGTGAGCATGTATTTCCTCACCAAAGTGTTCAGTTCTTCGGAGTCCGGTATGCGGGTACAGCAATCGATGCTTCTTGAGGAGCACATCACGATTGTGAAACAGGAAGTTCTGGATTGACCCAGTTCCAGTCTTCCCTGTACCGATATGTAGAAGAACACGTTTTTTCAAGTCGGCACCTTATTTGATTTCATTGCTGGTCCTGGAGTCCGAGTCAGCACGGCTTTGTTGAAATTTCTCCGATAATTTATGAAGATTATTTTTGAGCTCGCGGTTTTCGTCTTCCAGTTTGCGAATAGATCTCATGGCGGTCACTAAAATTTCCTCAAGACGAGGGGGGGACAGATTTTCCACGGTGGGCGGTGATTTTTTTTTGTCGGAGAAAGCTGCCGCATCCCACCAGCGTGAATCATTTTCCATTAGGGCACGAGACTCCTCGTCAAGCAAACCCATCAATTTGGTATTACTTTCCCTCGTCGATTCCAGAATTTTTTTGATCATGTAGGGGCCGAGCACCCAAGGTGTCGGGTCATCAGCGATGTGTCCGAAATATTTGGAAAAAACGAAATCCCCAGCGGAATCGTGTGGCGATTTTCTTAATCCGGGATGTCGCTGATATAGACGAAGAATGGTACCGGGGAGTCCGGAGTTGCTTCGTTTACTCGGGATGGGAGGCACTTCAATGGCGTTGTAGAAATCAGTCACGACATCCATAGGCAACAAGCGGACAGACACCTTTTCTACACCCTGAAGGTTCTTCCATGGGGCTATCAGGTCATGCCATTGCACTTTCTCAAGATTAGCGTTGAGCCATTTATCCAGTGGGGTGCCAGACCAGGCACCCCACTGCCACCAAGCCGAATTCAACCATTCAACGGGTGGGCGGACATACACGATTACAGTGCAAGTCAATCCAAGCTTGGTTAGCAGGTCAGATTTTTCAAATGTCTTGTATTCATTAATCCAGCCCTCGTTTGACAGCAAAACTCTGTCGTTGCTGTCAGTTAATAATCGAAGTTCTCTGGACATGCTCTGTATTTTGGATTCAGGAAGCTCGATTAATAGGTTCGCGTTAACAGACGATATGTATCCCCATGGGGCTGATGCTGCGCGAAGCGATAACTTTTTTCCATGTAGTGGTGACCCATCGTGCCTTAGTGCCAGATAGTGCGTTTTTTTTCCATCGGATGAAGCCAGCTCTGGATGCTGGCTGAAAATGGTTTGCAGCGCGCTGCTTCCGCATTTCCCCGCTCCTATATGCAAAATTGTGGATATCAAAACTTCATCTCCATGATGATCCGGTAATGTTGCCCATCCCGAACCCGAAAGTTGTATCTATGGTTGAATTTGATATTTTGGGAAACTCTGAACAAATATGACCACAACATTTGATAAGAAACGTCTCAAGATGGATTGACTGAGAGTGGAACATGGATGGGCACTGACAAACTCTG
>CAZGIX010000225.1:0-6982 GCA_964525785.1 uncultured Anaerolineaceae bacterium | reverse complement strand
TCAGCCTGTATGAACGACATTAGTTTGTCGATGTTAATGTTCTAAGAGTCTAAACAATCCCCTGGATATTTATACCCAGAACTATCCGAATTGTCAATGACCTGGCATTTTCAGGAGTAGCTCACAGGATAGGTCAGGAAATAGCATCCCCCCAGAGCACATGACTCTGACCAAACCCGCTTATTCTAAAGGCTATTGAAAACAAAACCCCCTCCCAAGTGAGCTGGAGGGGGTTTGCTGATCCTGATAAAAACTAAGGTGCAGGCGTCGCTGCGACAATCGTTGGAATGGCAGTCGGCTGCGACAGGTTGGTGGTGACCTGGTTGATAAAATCCACCAGCTCCAGCGGGAAGGCGGGTTCTTCGGGCACGCGCTCCTGCCAGATATCGCGGGTTTCGACCTCGCCCTCGTCACGCTGCGCCGTCAACCATTCGGTAAAGCGTTCCTCGCGCAGGGATTGGTATTCTTCGGCGGTCAGCGGGCGATCCTCGTGACCCAGCGCCTGAATGATATGCCAGCCAAAGGTTGTTTGCACAGGCTGGCTGATCTCACCAACCTGCAAGGCAAAAGCCGCATCTTCAAACTCTTTGACCATAGCGCCGCGTCCAAACCAGTCCAGGTCGCCACCTTTGTCTTTGTTGCTTGTATCCGTCGAAAACTCAGCTGCCAGGGCAACGAAGTCTTCTCCGTTATTCAGGCGTTCGGTAATCGTTATTGCCTGGGCCTCGTCGGGCACCAGGATATGCCTCGCCCACACCTGCTCCTGGGAAGATTTTACACCCAGCTCCTCCAGCACCGCATCCTGCACCTTGGTTCGCAGCAGCTGCGCTTCGATCAAGTTGCGCAGATCGGCTTCGTCAAAGCTCAAGCTATCCTTAAAGTTCTGGATGACTTCATCATACTGCTCATCAAACAGTTGGCGCGTAAACGGCGTGGGCGTCAGAGAGGGCGCCGGTGTGGGAGTAATGGATGGCACCAGGGTAGCAGTAGCGGTAGGCACAGGGGTGGCGCTTACGGCTGAAGTGGATGTGATCTCCTGCGTGGCAGTCATGGTTGCCGTGGCGGTGATCTCCTGTGTGGCAGTGGCGGTTGCCGTGGGCGGGACGAGGGTCATTTGCAATGCGGACAGCGTCGAGGTAGCTTGCGGCACAAATGTGGGTGACGGTGTGGGTGTGCCGTTCTCGAAGAAGCCGAACGCCCCTTCCACCTCAGCCTGTAGCTCGTCCTGTGAAATGGTGATGCCTCGCTTTTCAGCTTCCTGGCGGATCAAAGCCTCGTCGATGAGCTGATCCAGGGTCTGCTGGCCGATGGTTTGCGATTCCATTTGGGCTTGAATCTGGGACAGCTGGCTGACAAAGTTATATTGAGTTTCTGGACTGTCGCCGAAAAGCTGAGCGATCTGATATGTATAGGCGGCGCTGTTGATCAGCTGTTGTCGGTTATAACGCACGCGCGTCTGGAAATCTCGTGTGGAGATTTGCTTTCCATTGACGATCGCCACGGGCTGGCGGGATTTCAAGACTGTTTCATTCAGGGCGCCGTACAGGATTACCAGCAATACCAGCGCCACGGTTACAACGCTGCCTAGCAACAAATAGCGCTGCTGCCTCTTCTCGCGCTGCATGCGCGCCAGGTGCTTCTTGGTCTGGATGGGCTGTTTAGGAGGAGTAGCCATCGGCTTTAACTAGCGCAGCGCTTCTCCTGTGTACTGCAGCAGAGCCAGGTGGCGGGCGCGTTTAATCGCCCGGGCCAGCTCGCGCTGGTGTCTGGCACAAGTTCCGGTCTGGCGGCGCGGGCGGATTTTTCCATCTTCGGTGATGAAGCGACGCATCAGATCGGCTTGTTTGTAATCGATGACCACATTATGGTCAGTGCAGAACAGGCATACACGCGGGTGGGCATAAAAACGTCGCTGCGCGGCAGCCTTTGGATCAGAAGGGGGTACTTGATTGCTCACAATTATCTCCAGTTATTTTGTACAACTGCCCCAGGCACGAGCTACCATTAGGCAGGCTATATTGATCTTAGAACGGGTATTCGCTATCCTCTCCGCTCTCGTATTCAATGGCTTCGCCGCTCTCCCGGCGCTCACCCAGCATGATCATTTCATTGGCGACGATTTCGGTGGCAAAATGCTTGGTGCCATCGTTGTCTGACCACTGGCGGGTTTGCAGACGTCCTTCTACGTAGACCTGCTGACCTTTGGTGAGGTACTGCTTGCAGATCTCTGCCAGATTGCCCCAGGCCACTACGTTGAACCATTCGGTTTCAGTACGCCGCTCTCCTTCGGATGTATTCCAGGAGCGGCTGGTAGCGATGGTGAAGGTGGTCACGGGGCGTCCGGAGGGAGTGTAGCGCATCTCTGGATCCCGGCCTAACCTGCCGATGATCATCACTTTATTCAATCCTCGGCTCATGTCTTACTCCTATTGGTGCGCTTCCGGAGGCTTATCCAACTGTGTGCAGCCGGAAACGCATAATCTCAGTGAACCGTCGCGCGGGCTATTTGGCTGCAACCAGGAACCGGATGACGGGCTCATACAGGCGCAGATTGCGCTCGAGCTCCGCCCCGAACTTGGGCGCCATGGCGACGTTCATCAGCACGTATTGACCTTCGATTTGTTTGCGGATGGGATAAGCGAGCTTGCGTTTGCCCCACAGGTCGGTTTTAGTGACCTGCCCGCCGGCGTCGGTGATCCAGCTCTGCACCCGGGTGACAACGTCTTTGAGGGCGTTTTCTTCCAGGTCTGGGCGGATGATAAAGACGAGCTCATATTCGCGCATGGAATGCATGCCTCCTTTCCTTGGGATTGCCCCCGGACCAGGCTCTATCGCCGCCGGGAGCGGAATAAACATGCCAGTATTGGCAAGGCAGCGACGGAGAAGTATACCCGATAGTTGCCAGATTGAGAAGGCATGCCGAGAAAATCGATATATGCATAATTCATCCAGACAACTTGAAATTGGTACTTGACTCCAGGCATTAATCTTGCTATAATGTTATCGATAACGGGAACGATAACAATGAACTCAAAGACAGGTCGAACAACAATAAAACAGGTCGCTATTGCAGCAGGTGTATCCACCCAGACGGTATCACGGGTGATCAACGCACGACCGGATGTTTCACCTGATACCCGTGAGCGCGTTCAGGATGTCATCCAAAAAATGGGCTACCAACCCAGCGCCCTGGCGAGAAGCCTGATCCGCCAGCGCAGCGATACGCTGGGCGTGGTCACAGCCGGCTTGAAATACCTCGGACCGTCTCGCACGCTGAGCGGTATTACCAGCGCAGCCGAAGAGGCAGGCTACGCCCTGCTCCTGAAAGAGCTGCCCACTTTCGGTGCAAATAATATCGTGCCGTTGTTCCAGGCACTTCTTGCTCGCCATGTGGATGGAATTATCTGGGCTGTGCCCGAGGTGGGCGAGAATCGAAATTGGGTTAACAGGGCCTCGCAGCAGCTGGATATTCCCATCGTTTACCTGACGATGCAGCCGCAAGAGCGAATCCATGTCGTCGCCATCAACAACTATCTGGGCGGGCGCATGGCAATGGCTCATCTGATCGAGCAAGGCTACCAGCACATTGCTCATATCTCGGGCCCGTTGGACTGGTGGGAGTCCCGCCAACGCATGGCAGCCTGGAAAGATGCCTTGATCGAGGCTGGATTTGAATACCGGGATGAATTCTACGTCGAGGGAAACTGGTCATCGTCCAGTGGATCGCAGGCGATCGTAAAGCTGCTGAAGCAATATCCCAATCTTGACGCTATCTTCGTTGGCAATGACCAGATGGCCCTGAGTGTCATGCAGTACGCCTGTATAAAAGGTTTGGACATCCCCGAACAAATGGGACTTGTAGGCTTCGACAATATCACCGAATCGGCGTATTTCTGGCCGCCGCTGACCACCATCCAACAGGATCAGTATCAAATTGGCAGACTGGCTGTTGAGGAGACAATCAAGATCATCGAAACAAGCTGGCAAGGCCAGGCACCCATCGAGCCAAAAACCATTATGCTGACACCGACGCTCGTAATCCGGCAAAGTTCAATACGATCACGGGGTTTGGGAGCAAGGAGGTGAAAAGGGTTAAGGGATGAATTTGACCAGGAACAAAGAAATGCTTGCTCAGTGTTTAGAGCACACCAAGCAAGCACTTCGGGACGAGAGGGTATCCCCCTCGGGAGAAGTGGTTACCCCCACGCGATCCAATTATATCGTACCAGAGGAAGATCAATCAGCAACAACCAATTCACACCATGTTAGGAGAGAAGATCATGTTGCACCTAAAGAAACTCGTTTTTCTGTTCGTCGTAGCCGCAATGGTTCTGGCTGCTTGCGCAACTCCGGCGACCCCGGTGGCGACAGAAGCGCCGGTTGTGACAGAAGCACCGGTTGTGACAGAAGCACCGCCGGCGATGTCTCCATGGGCTCTCGACTGTGCACCCAACTGCGAATATAAGGACCTGGTCGTTGGTTTCCTCCAAACCGGATCAGAGGGTGGCTGGCGGGCTGCCAACACCGCCTCCTTCAAATCAACTGCTGAACAGCTCGGGCTGACACTGAAATTCTACGACTCGCAAAACGAACTGGCCAAGCAGGTGGCTGGGTTCCACCAGTTCATCCAGGATCCTGAGGTGAACGTCATCGTCCTGGCAGCCCTTGAGACAACCGGCTGGGAAGAAATTCTTCAAGAAGCCAAGGATGCCGGCAAAGTAGTCGTCATTGAAGACCGCCGCATCGACGCTCCCGAAGATTTGTACGCCACCTACATTGGCTCAGACTTCGCCGAAGAAGGGCGTAAGGGCGCCGAAGAGATGTGCAAGCTGCTGGAAGGTATGTCAAGCAAGAAAGTCTGGGAGCTGGTGGGCAACGTGGGCTCTTCGGCTGCCAAAGACCGCGGCCAGGGCTTTCGTGAGAAGATGGGTGAGTGTGGGATCGAGATCACCAACAGCCAGACTGGCAACTGGAGCACCACCGAGGGCAAGCAGGTGACCGAAGCATGGCTGCGAGAGAGTCATGACGTCCAGGGCATCTTTGCCCAGAACGACGAAATGGGCTTCGGCGCTATCGAAGCGCTCAAGGAAGCCGGCCTGAAGCCAGGCGAGGATATCAAGGTCATCACGTTCGATGCCACCGGCAATGCCTTCAAGGCCATGCTCGCCGGCGAGCTGAATGTAACCGTAGAGTGCAACCCATTGCTTGCACCTCAGGTTTACGAAGCTGCGTTGAAAGCAGCCAATGGTGAGGATCTGCCCGCATGGGTTGTCTCGAATGAAGGTGTATTCCGCGCCGATGATCCGAACCTGGAGGAGATCACCGCCGGTCGTACATACTAAACGAATTTTCAATATCTGATCTGCACATCCTGTGGCAGGTCAGAAACGCCTTGCGCAAGCGATTGGGAAGCGGTGCTCTCCACCGCTTCCCAATCGAAAGCAGATGTCTCTAGTAAGGTAGGCTCCCATGTCTGAATCGGATAACTATGTGCTTTTGATGGTTGGTATCAGCAAAGCCTTCCCCGGCGTCCAGGCCTTGGATCACGTGGACTTTACCCTAAAAAAAGGTGAAATCCACTGTTTGATCGGTGAAAACGGCGCTGGGAAATCCACCTTGATCAAGGTATTGACCGGCGTGGACCACCCAGATTCAGGCACGATCATCCTGGATGGCAATGAGGTTCAGGTAAAATCTCCCCAACACGCCCAAACGCTGGGGATCAGCACGGTTTACCAGGAGATCAACCTTTGCATGAATCTGAGCGTGGCGGAAGACATTCTGCTCGGTCGGGAGCCTCGAAACAAAGCTGGCGGCATTGACCTGGCAAAGATGAATACGGAGGCAGCCGACGTTCTTGATCGCCTGCTCGGCATCGATATCGATGTCACCAAACCCCTGAACAGCTTTACAGTCGCCATCCAGCAGATGGTGGCGATTGCCCGCGCCCTCTATGTCTCATCTGCCAAAATCCTGATCCTGGATGAGCCAACGTCCAGCCTGGATGCAAATGAGACGCAGCAATTATTCAAAGTCATGAGCAAATTGAAGGAAGATGGCGTAGGCATCATTTTTATCACGCATTTTATTGGGCAGGTTTACGAAATCTCCGACCGGATCACGGTCCTGCGCAACGGTAAGCTGGTCGGTACTTTCGAAACGGCTTCTTTATCCCGTCTGGAATTAATCACCAAAATGATCGGCCGCAGCCTGGATGAACTGGAAAAGATGGTCAAGGTCAAGCTGGACAGCAGCATCAATGCCGAGAGCGAGGCCATCCTTCAAGCCAAAGGCTTGGGCCGGGCAGGAGCAATTGCGCCCTTCGATCTGGAGCTGCACACCGGAGAAGTTGTGGGTCTGGCGGGGCTTCTCGGATCAGGGCGCACGGAGATTGCGGCGCTGTTGTTCGGCAGCGATAAACCAGATAGCGGCACAATTACCGTGAATGGCAAGCCCGTACAGGATCACTCCCCTCTCGGATCGATCAAGCGCGGCATTGCTCTCTGCCCGGAAGATCGGAAAGCAGCCGGAATTGTGGACGATCTCACCGTCAGAGAAAATATCATGCTGGCCATCCAGGCCAATAGGGGCTGGTTCAACTTCCTGAGCACGCAAGAGCAGTACGATCTGGCAGACCGCTACATTGAGCTACTGAATATTGCCACGCCCTCGCCCGACCAGCCGGTCAAAAATCTGAGTGGCGGCAACCAGCAGAAGGTGATCCTGGCCCGGTGGTTGGCTGCTAACCCGCAGGTCTTGATCCTGGATGAGCCGACGCGCGGCATCGACGTAGGCACCAAAGCAGAGATCCAAAAGCTGGTGCTCTCTCTGGCAGAGGAAGGCAAGGCGTGCGTATTTATATCATCCGAATTGGAAGAAGTAATACGCGTGTGCAACCGTATTGCCGTGCTGCGCGAGCGCCAGAAAGTGGCTGAGTTCAGCGGTGAAATCGACGAGAAGACGATCATGCACGCGATTGCAG
>CAZGIX010000224.1:0-7057 GCA_964525785.1 uncultured Anaerolineaceae bacterium | reverse complement strand
AGTAGGTAGGAGTTTAGAGTTATGGACAATCGAGTCTTGCGTCTCTTGCTGGTTATTCTCAACGTTTTTTTGGCCTTGACAGCCATCGCCGGTGGGATCGGCTTGATGACCGGCAGCCTCTCACTGCCCTTGAGCTACCTGGAAGGTTCATTCTTCACGAACTACAACATCCCAGGTCTGTCTCTAAGCATTCTGGTGGGGATCATGGCGCTGATCGCGGCGGTGCTCGTCTACCGCCGCCACCCGTTTGCTACGCTGGCATGTTTTGCATCTGCTGGCGCCATCATTATTTTCGAGATCGTGGAAGTGCTGGTCATCGGCTCCCCGGCAGGCATCGCCCGCACGCTGCAGGTTTTCTACATGGGCCTGGGAGTTATCATCCTTGGACTGGCGTTGGTGCAGTGGAATCTCGAACATAAATTCACTCCATAGGGACATAAACATGACTACAACTACCGACCTTAAAGGCGCATTGGACGAGGTCAGCGCCAGCTCAGCGGGTGGGGCGCCGTTCTTGATCGCCTATGGAGCGACTTTCCTGATCACGGGGATCATATCGTTTTTCATCCCGCGCCCGGCGGCGGCAATGATTGCCATCTTCCAGGGAGCCGCGGCGCTGCCGGCGGCCTTTTGGCTGGAGCGCCGCCTGGGTACCAGGCGCATGTCAGTCGAAAATCCATTGCGCTCGCTCTCGGGGTTGCTGGCTGTCTCCCAAGCTCTGGGGCTGCCGGCTTTGATCGTTGCCTACAGCCTCAACCCAGGCGCAGTGCCTGTACTGCTGGCGTCCCTGGGCGGGGTGCATTTTCTGCCCTACGCATGGCTGCACCGCACCAGCCTGTATACCTACCTGGGATGTGCGCTTTCCATCGGCGCTTTTATCCTTCAGATCGTTCTAGGATCAGTTGCGTTCACGTATATCTTGCTGCTTGTGGCAGTGGTGTACGGGATATCCGCGCCACTGGTCTACAAACATGCCGCCAGGTTGGTTAGAAGTGCTGACCTGCCACAGGCAACGGGCAAGTAAAATATTATTTCCAGGAGGGATATATTGAGCAGGATGCTGAACACGACCAAAGGGACCATCACCATCCGGGTCGCAGCGACAGACGATGCAAGCGCTGTGCGCGAGCTGCGCCTGGAGGCGCTAGCCAGCAAGCCGGTTGCTTTTTCTGCCGACTACGCTCTCTCAGCCGCGCAGTCTGCCGGTGATTGGGCTGATCGAATAAGGATCTTTGAGGCGGAGAAAGCAGGCGCCATCTGCATCGCCCTGTCGGATGAAGGGCCGGTCGGCATGGCAGGGCTTGCCTTAGGACATTGGCTCAAGATCCGCCATAATGGGAACATCTGGGGCGTGTATGTGCGTCTCGGTTGGCGTGGCCTGCATATTAGCGAAGCCCTCCTGCAGGAATGCATCGACTGGGGGAAAGACCATGGTGTGGCGATCTTTAAGCTGGGTGTCGCCACCACAAATTCGTCTGCCATCCGCTGCTACACACGCGCCGGATTCAGGACCTACGGTGTCGATCCCCAGGCGGTCTGCGTTGACGGCGCCTACTACGACGAGCTGCTGATGGCAAAGCCAGCCTGACCTCTACGTCAGGCGCGGCGTAAATCAGAGTTTAGGGGTAAAATAAATTTGATTGTCACCGTGGGATCACCCAGAAGAACCCAAATGGCAGAAGATCCATCAACGAACAAAACCCACAAGAAATCCAGGGGGACCCGGGCAGATCTCAGCGCCTATTCGCCGGCTACTATCTTTCGCACCCGCCACTACGACCGCGCCTCGGCAGAGTTGATCGAGCAGACTGCTCGCAAGCTGGTGCCGGCATTCCTGCTGAACTTAGATCCGCTCATGCAGCGCATTGAAAGGGCTGCCAGAAACGAGTTGCCAGCGGAGCTCCTGGATCTGGGCGATGAGGTTACGGGTTTGACTCGTTTTGTATGGGCGCAAAAGGTGTACCAGCTAGGCCCGGGGATCATCTCCCTGGTCCAACAACGACTGTCTGACTGCCAGACGGAGTCTGATCGTGATGCTTGCCGGGCAAGGAATGAGAATCTGATCGGCTTGCTGCGCTGGCATGTTGGTGAGGGTGCAGGGGCGATTCTTGACGTCTTCGATCGACTGGATGGGTACGGGAAAAGCCTGGCGAGCGTCAGCCTGGGGCTGTTGGGCGAGGGGCGTGCGGCTGGAAAGATATGGGATTTTTATCACCGGGCACGCGCTGTCCCATTGATTGCAGATTGGATTGGGGCTTTATGGGCCTTGCTTGACCTGGAAGATACGGGTTTAGATCACGAGCTGGCAGAGCTGCTGACTGAAAGGCGTATTTTCCCCGAACTGTTCGGTTTCATCTCCCGCGCCGGCGGCGAAGAGACAGCCTTGCCGCTGCTGCTGTACGCCATCGAAGTTGAGGAAGACCTGCGTCCGGATGCCTTTATGGCTCTGGTAGGCATCGTAAATCGGCTTGGCAAGCAGCGCTTCGCACAGCTGCTTGCCAGAATGGTGGAGGCAGACGCCCCACAGGAGGAAATCGAAGCCGTGGTGGCTGAGATCCTCACCTACTCGGAGACCAGGGTCAGGGAGTATTTCCCAATTTACTACCGGGGTATGCAAGCCACCGATCTGCAAAGCTTCATGCTGAGGCAATGATGGATCACGACTGCCGGATAGTCTCGATATCAATAAAAGCTCGAAGGGTTGAGTGGGGTTATGGAGGGTGAAACTCTCAAACAGGTGAACCACGGCAGTCCAGCCGGTGACGAGCTGCGCGAGCGTGAGCAGTTCTATGCTGCGCTGATGGATCGCTCGTACGACGGTCTGACGATCATCCAGGATACGCTGCTCGTCTATGCCAACCAGCGGCTGGCAGATATGTTCGGCTATCCACTCGAAGAAATCCTGAATACGCCCTATACCCGGTATATCTATCCGGATGACCTTCCCCAGGTGATGGAATACTATACCCGCAGGATGGCAGGCGAACAGGTGGCTGACCTGTATGAATCAGCGATACTGACCGGGGACGGACGCCGGTTGGAAGTCGAGGTGAACGCCGGCGTGATCAGCTACCAGGGCAGGCCGGCTGACTTTGTGTATGTGCGTGATATCTCTCAGCGCAAGCAAGCCGAAATTGCCTTACGGCGCAGCGATGAGGAGCTGCGTGCTCTGGTCCAGAATCTGTCGGACCTGATATTTGTCATCGATGAGCAGGCCTGTATTAAATTTGAGACACCCTCTGTCTCCCAGACGCTTGGCTACCCGCCTGGATATCTGATCGGTAAAAAGGGTACCGATCTGATCCATCCAGACGATCAAGAGCGTGTGAAGGCCGACCTGGAGGAGGTTCTTACCCGGACAAATCCGTTCATGCCGACCGAATTCCGATTGCGCAGTGCGGATGGCAATTGGATTATGATAGAAGCAGTGGGCAACAACCTGCTGGATCACCCGGCTGTACAAGGCGTGGTGATCACCGGTCGCGAAGTCACCACACGCAAAAAAAACGAGCTTGAGCTCAAGCGGCTGAAAGAATTTAACGAGCGCATTGTGCAGAGCATGGTGGAGGGCATCCTGATCCAGGATAAGGATGGATATTACACCTTCTCAAATCCAGCGGCTTGCACGATTCTCGGATACGAGCCTGGCGAGATTGAAGGGAAGCATTGGAAAGATATCACCCCGCCGGATTACCACTCAGTCCTAGCGGCAGCTATAGACCGCCGCAAAGATGGCTTCTCGGACAGCTATGAGACCCAGATGCTGCGTAAAGATGGAGGACACATCATCACCTGGATCAGCGGCAACCCGATTTTCGACCAAGATGGCTATGCAGGCGCAGTGGCAGTTTTTGCCGATATCACAGGGTTAAAGACCACTGAGCTGCGCGTCCGGCGGCTGCTTGACCAGCAGATCACCGTCAACCGGCTGGCTTTAACCCTGGGAAATCTGACGGACCTGGAGGATATTTATACAACAACCGCTGAGCTTGTGCAGGACCTGGTGCCAGCGGATGTCTTCATTGTTGCCCTTTACGACCATGATAAGAAGCTGATCCGGGCGGGATATATCAGTGCTTATGGCGAACAATTCCCGGCAGGGCAGTTCCCGAATATCGAGTATGGAGATGACCACCATTCAGTCTTCAGGCAGGTGTTAGAAGACGGGCTGCCGGTGTTTCTTGGCGATCACCAATTGCGGACTGATGCGTTTGATAGAGCTTTTTCTGCTGCCCCAGAGATGAGCCCAGACCACCAGCGTTTGCTGAAATTGATCCAGGCGAACTCTAAATCTTCTCTAGCAGTGCCGATGAAAGTCGGCGGGGAGACGCAGGGAGTCTTATTGGTGCAAAGCCGCGAGCAGGACGTCTACGACCGCGAGGATATCGACCTGCTCTCCGCTCTGGGAAATATGGCAGCCATTGCCGTCCAGAATGCATTGCTCTTGGAGCAGGCTCGCCAGCAGTCGCAGGCGATCCAGCAAATTATTGATACGGTGCCCGAGGGTGTGCTCCTACTTGATCCCGAACACCGCATCCTCCTGGCGAATCCGATAGCACAGGTCTTCCTGCAGGCACTATCGGGATCGGACGTAGGAGAACGGCTGACCACATTGGGAGATAACCAGCTAGACGAACTGCTTGTCTCTCCCCGTAGTGGCATCTGGCATGAGGTCAGCTCCGCCGGTCGGATCTTTGAAACGGCGGCACGTCCAATCGAAAGCGGACCCAGTCGCGGCGGCTGGGTGGTGGTAGTGCGCGAAGTCACCCGGCAGCGAGAGGCAGAGCGGCGTATCCAGCAGCAGGAACGGCTGGCGACGGTGGGCCAACTGGCGGCAGGGATTGCGCACGATTTCAATAATATTATGTCGACCATCGTGCTGTACGCGCAGATGTCCACCCAATCG
This sequence comes from uncultured Anaerolineaceae bacterium, assembly GCA_964525785.1. Classification (GTDB taxonomy): domain Bacteria; phylum Chloroflexota; class Anaerolineae; order Anaerolineales; family UBA4823; genus JAQBDA01. The sequence goes on along the minus strand of CAZGIX010000224.1, from coordinate 2,151 downwards.
CCATGGATCCCCGCCCGTGACCGGGAACACATCTCCACGATCTACCAGCAAGCCATGCAGGCTACTGAGCTGATCCGCCAAATATTGGATTTCTCCCGGCGCTCAGTGCTTGAACGCCAGCCGATCTCTTTACGACCGCTTTTGAAGGAACAGGTGCGCCTCTTCGAGCGCACATTGGGTGAGGACATCATCATCGAGCTGGTTGGGATGCGGGAGCGCTGTCTGGTTTTTGCTGATCCAACCCGTATGCAGCAGGTGTTGCTCAATCTGGCGCTCAACGGGCGAGATGCCATGCCCGGCGGCGGAGTCTTGCAGATCGGTCTGGACCAGATCGAGATAAAGGAAGGCGATAAATCTCTGCTGCCAGAGATGCCGGCTGGCAGGTGGGTGCGCCTGACGGTCACCGATAGCGGAAATGGGATCGAGCCAGAGCACCTCCCGCATATCTTCGAGCCTTTCTACACAACCAAAAGCCCGGGAGAAGGCACCGGCCTGGGCCTTGCGCAAGTGTATGGTATTGTCAGCCAGCACGATGGCTTCATTGACGTTCAGTCAACGCCAGGGAGCGGATCAACTTTCACCATTTACCTGCCAGCGCTGCAAGAAAACCTGACCGGCATCCCCGATCTGGATACCGGACCTCTGTTGAAAGGCCATGAGGAGACCATCCTCGTCGTCGAAGACAGCGTTTTCACCCGCCAGGCCCTGGTGGACAGCCTGGAGCTGCTCAATTATCATGTGCTCACGGCTTCGAACGGGCGCATGGCACTCGATGTGCTCACCCGGCAGACGAAGACGATCAACCTGGTGATCAGCGATGTGATCATGCCCGAGATGAGCGGCCTTGCGCTGGTACGTGAGATGGTGGATAACCGGATCGATGTGCCGGTGGTGCTGCTGACCGGGCATACGCTGGGCAAAGACCTGGAAAACCTGCGCGCCGAAGGCAGGGTGGAGCTGCTGCCCAAGCCGCCCAGCCTGGAGCAAATCGGGGAAGTAGTAGCGCGTATGGTCAGGAAGACTGGGGGGAGCTGATAAATTCAAGCCCGCGCAGCAAAGCTGGCTCGTAGGTCGAATCGAAGTCGTGACCAGCTGCGGGTACCACCTCCTGGCTGCATGGAAGTCCGGCGTGCGCCATCATTTTTACCAGTGAGTGGATGCCGTCCCGGTGGATCCTGCTATCATTTTCGCCGTAGATAAGATAGCCCTTCAAGGGGGCAGCCCCAGCGGGGGTGCGAGCCACAGCCTGGTCGATCAAATCTTGCCACTGCTGCGGGTCCTCCATGATTGGGCCGGTTGGACCAAATGCCAGAAATCCGATTACCGGTAGAGCGCCGCTGAGGGCCAGCCAGATAGCGACCTCACCACCCATCGTGTGACCGGCAAGGACGATTGAGCGCTGATCTACGGCATAACCCTTGAGCAAGGATTGGTAGTGATGGATGACGTCTTTGTGGGAGATCTCAAGATCATCCCAGATGTACGCGTCTTTCCACATCGCCTGTGAGGAACGAGGCGCTGCCACCAGCCATCCTGCACTCGCCGCCAGGCGCCAGAACGGCAACACGGCCTCAGGGGTGCTGCCGTTGCCGTGAAGGGCGATCAAGGTAGGGCATGGAGCAGCCCCCTGAGAGCATGCCCCTTGTGAGCGCAGCGTCATCAGCGGATACCCTTGGGCCTGGTCATCGTGCTGTGACAGGCGATTCTGCTCCACCAGGTGTTCAAATTCCGGCAAGCCCTGCATTGTTTTCAACGCCGGAGACTTTCTCAGCAGTATCTCGTTGTACCACAGACCGTCCTGGATGGCCGAATCCAGGAGCTGGATGGCCGCATCGGCTTGTTCCAGGCGAGCGTGAAAGCAGACGCGCCAATAGGTGAATAATGCTGCCTGCTCTGGGAACTTCCTGGCAGAGTTTTCTGCAAGGGCTAAAGCTTGCGGATAATCTCCAGCCTGGTAGTAAGCCTGAATTCGTGTCTGGGTATCTTCGAAAGATGGTGAATGGCTGCTCATCGGAAAAGATTGTAATCCCGGCGATCGGGTAAGTCAACTTAGTTAAAGAATGATCTTAAAATAATCCAATTAAGGGTTGATTAATCTAATTTCAGTAAATCACAGGTTTGACAAAAAGGGCATCTTTGGTAAGGTTAAGT
>CAZGIX010000223.1:0-7130 GCA_964525785.1 uncultured Anaerolineaceae bacterium | reverse complement strand
CCATATTTCGTCATTTCCAGGTATCCCGTACTGACGTTAATCTGGATCAGCCTGGGGGTTTATCACCGCGCTTGATTTGCGCCAGCAGATCTTCATAGTCACCCGAGTTTTCTGGCTTCATTGCCAGGATGGTCTCGATCACCTGAACTGCTCCGCTGCGATCCCCCTGATCGAGAAGCAGCTCTCCGGCTGCATCCAACTGGGTGATGGCATCGGCGGTGTGCCCTGTCTTACGATACAGTTCAGCCAGCCGCCTGCGCACATGCGGGCGATTAGGCTCCTCTCGGATGAGCGACTCAAGAAACTGAGAAGCCTCTTCTACCTTTCCGCTGCTGACCAGGTAAGACAGGAAGTTATCCAGCTCCACCATCGCCTGGGTTTCTTGACCCAGTTTGAAGTTCAACTCGATTAAGCCAGAGCGAGCTTTGGCATCATCCGGCTGCATAGTGCGGATCTGCTCGAATATGTGCAGCGCCTGGCGCCAGTCCAGACTCTGAAGATCGATATCCGCGATGCGGTGCAGTATTTTTACCCGCCATGAGCGATCGATATTGGGCTGCTGCGCCAGTTTGAGCGCCTCGTTGAAGGTTTTACGGGCCATATCCAGGTCTGCCAGGCTGTAATAGACATCTGCAAACCCCATATACTCAGCCAGAGCATCATCTACTTTATCCAACGCCACCAGCTGGTCGATCAGCCGGCTGCGCGAATTCAAATCCATCGGCGCCAGTTGGACGATGCGCCGGTATAGATCGATCGCCCGGCGAGGTTCGCCGCGAGCGCTGTAGGTCAGGGCAACCACCACGAACTTAGAGATCGCCTCGGTCAGCTGGCCTTGTTTGAGCAGCAGCTCCCCCATATAAGCGTGCAGCGGCAGGTAGGTAGGGGCATACTGCAAAGCCAGGAAGGATTCCTCCATTGAAGAGCGCAGATATCCACCTCGCTCCAGCTCAAATATCCTGGTAAGCGATTCAACCACCCGGCTGCTGCGAGTCTGGAGTAATACTTCCGCCAGAGGGATCGGCGGGCCTCCATTCACCTGGGAGGGAAGCTGCATCCGCGCCCGGCGAATGTGATCTCGCCAATCCGGGCGCATAAGCAAATCAGCAATATTGTCGCACAGCTGCCCCAAAGCTTCGGGGTCTTCTACCTGGCTTTGTGCCTCGATAAGCGGCTCATAGAGCTGGCGCAGATCATCCATCTGATGTTCTGCAACCATGGCTGAATCAGCCAGCTTGAGCGCTTCCAGGTATTCGATGGCGGCTTCCTTGGTCCGCCCTAAATTCTGAAATGCCTGCCCAAGCAGCAGCCTAGCACCCAGGGCATAATCCGGGTGGCTGACAGCATACTGCAGATAGCGGATCGCACTTTCCGTACGGTTCGACTGCGCCCGGAGCAGCCCCAAATCGTAGTATACAGCCGGGTGGTCGAGGCCCGCATTCATAGCGCGCTCGAGCTCGTCGGCGGCTTTTTCCGATTCACCATGCGACTGCAGGTCCACCATCTGGCTGAGGTGGAGCAGGATGCGTGAACGGTCCATTTGTTTTTGGGGTCGTAGCGAGCCAGTCCCGCGCATGATCGCCTGCAGGCCGCGTCGAGAGACCTGTTCCGCACCCTCGTCGTCGGCGACGTCGAATAGCATGCTTGCCAATACGGTCAGCGCCTTCTGACGCGCCTCAGCGACCGGATCCAGCCAATCTTCCTGGCTTTCGACACTCACATATTCGTCCCGGCGGGTTGGGACCACCCGGGCGGTCTCCAGTCCGCTGCCAGGGCGCGCGGGTCTGGGGAGCGGCTTAAAATCCCTCAGCATGGTAAGCGCCCGGCGTGCATCCTGGTTGTCGGGCGTAATCTGCAGTGCACGGTTGACCGCCCGCACTGCTTTCTCCTGTTCGTTGGCTTGTTGGTACAGGCTGGCTACCACCAGATACTCATTTACTGCTTGCGGCTTGTTGCCCAGGTGTTCCATGATAAGCGCCAGGCGAGAATGGGCGTGCAGATTATCCGGGTTTAATCGCAGCACCCGATTCCAATTTTCGATGGCTTTCTTGACGTCACGATTCTTTAGATACAGCTCAGCAGCATGTAAGGCGACCTGCTGGGCGCGCTCCAGATTGCCGAGCCGCTCATAGAGCTGAGCGACCTTCTCCACCGGAACTGGATCCTCTGGCAGTGCTTTGACCACTTTCAGGTAGCAGCGCAGTGATTCTTCATAATCCTGGAGCTCGAACAGCGCCAGACCCAGATTACTTAACGCCTGTGGATGATCGGGAATTTCTGCTAAAGCCTGCCGGTAGAAATCGGAAGCCCGTTCCCAATCCTGATCCCAGGCTGCCGAATGGGCCTGGTTCATCGCTTTCTGAAATGCTTGCTCATGATCGGCCATCGTCTCTCCAATTACACTACCAGAAGCCAGCTTACCTGGCATCTCATGAATGACATGATCCCATCCGGGTCAGCTCTGCACCGGCTGCATCTCTCCCCAGTTTATCCCGACACGCGCATCGGTAAGCAGAGGAATATCCAGCTGGTATGCATTCTCCATCGCCGTGCGGACCACGGCTGCCGTGGCTGCCAGTTGCTCCTTCGGACACTCCAGCACCAACTCATCATGTACCTGGAGCAACATTCGTGCCGGGAGACCAACTTGAGCCAGAGCTTCAGGGACATGCAGCATAGCTACTTTCATTATATCGGCTGCAGTGCCCTGGATGGGCGCGTTGACCGCTTCCCGCTCCTCCCGGGCACGAATGTTGTAGTTTGACTGACCTTTCAATCCACGGAAGTAGCGCCGGCGTCCCATGAGAGTCTCGACGTAACCCTGCTCCGCAGCGCGCCGCCGGGCGCCATCCAGGTAAGCCTTTACACCCGGAAACTGTTGAAAATAAGCCTTCACAAAATCTTCTGCTTCCGCCAGGGTCAGATCTGTCGTACGTGTCAGCCCAAAAGCGCTCATCCCATAGATCAGGCCAAAATTGATCGCCTTGGCATGCCGGCGCTGCTCTTTGGTAACTTTTCCCAGGGGGATCGAGTGGATTGCCGCGGCTGTAGCTGCGTGGATGTCCTGACCCGCACGGAAAGCCGCCAGCATTGCCTGGTCACCGGATATATGGGCAACGATGCGTAGCTCGATTTGCGAGTAATCTACGGAAAGCAGGTAGTGATCCGGGTCAGCAACAAATGCCTGGCGCACCCGTCGTCCAAGCTCAGTGCGGATGGGGATATTTTGCAGATTGGGCTCAGAAGATGCGATGCGCCCGGTGACCGAGCCGGTCTGGTTATAGGAGGTATGTACCCTGCCGGTTGCAGGGTTCACCTGAGTCGGCAAGGCATCCAGATAGGTGGACTTAAGCTTCGAGAGCTCGCGATATTCCAGCACCATATCGACGACCGGGTGCTTACCGCTCAAGGATTCCAATACACCCGCCGCAGTCGAATAGAAACCTGTAGAAGTGCGCGCTGACCGGTCGGGAGGGGCGATTTTCAGCCTTTCGAACAGGATATCCGATAGCTGCTGAGGAGAGTTTAGATTGAAAGGATCGCCCACAGACTGGTACACATCATTTTCGATCTCGTGCAGCCTCAAGCTCAATTCCTGTGACATTTGAGCCAGAAAACTGCTATCCAGAGTGATGCCCGCCATCTCCATATCTGCTAACACAGGCACCAGCGGCATCTCCACCGTATCAAACAAATCTGCCGCCTGCGTTTTCTCCAGCTCTTCCCTCAAGAGCGGCAAAAGGCGCAGAACGACGGCTGCATCTGCAGCGGCATAAGCCGCTGCCTGGGAGATCGGCACTTCTGCCATCGTCACCTGTTTTTTGCCTTTACCGATCAGCTCCTCGATTTCCGTCATACGGAAATCCAGGCGCACCCAGGCCAGGTTCTTGAGGCCCAGGTTGCGGGAATTTGGATCGCTCAGCCATTCCGCGATCATGGTATCGAATGCCAGCGGTGCAACGCGCAGACCGTAACGTGCCAGGACGATCAGATCATATTTCAGATTGTGCCCAACCTTGGGGATGTCCTTGTCAGTCAGCGGGCCGCGCAGCGCCTCCAGGACAGCGTCTAAGGTGAGCTGTTGTCCCATGCCCGGACGGTGCCCCACCGGTATGTAATATCCACTTTGTCCATTAACTGCCAGGGATATCCCAACCAGCTCTGCCAGCATCTGGTTTGTGGAGGTCGTCTCGGTATCGAACGAGATGATCTCGGCTGCATTGAGAGTCGCCAGGAGCTTTTCCAGTGCCTGAGGGGTATCGACCAGGATCGTCTCTACTCCGCTATCCGGCGGAACGGATTTAACGGCTGTAAGCACAGGCTCTACCCGGTCAAATAACGCCAGCTGCTCACCTTTACGCCGGCTAGACATACCATACTGCTGTTTGAGCGCCTCCAATCGGGCCATCAAAGATCGAAATTCCAGCTCGCGGAAAATATCCTCCACCGGTGCCGGATCAAAACGGTCAGGCCTGGCTTGCTCCAGGTTTAACGGCACTTTTAGATCGGTGACAATGGCAGCCAGTTTACGGCTGAGGTACGCGGAATCACGTCCGGCTTCCAGCTTCTTATGCAGGCTGCCGGTGATATCATCCAGGTGGGCGTATATATTATCCAGGTCGGCGTAGGTTTCCAATAGGGAAACCGCAGTCTTCTCTCCGATTCCCGAAACGCCTGGAATGTTGTCTGATTTATCTCCAACCAGCGCTTTATAATCGACTACTTGCTGCGGGCGCACACCCAGGTATTCCTGCACATCCGCGGCCATAAAATCTCTGGCATCGGAGAGTGATTTCCCCGGTAGATTAACGATGATGCGGTCATCCACCAGCTGGAGCAGGTCGCGATCTCCGGTAATGATCTTCACCCCCAAACCTTGTTCCACAGCAGACCTGGCAACGCTGCCCAAGACATCATCAGCTTCATATCCTTCTACTTCCAGGCGCGGTATATTGAAGGCATCCACCAATTGGCGGATGCGCTCGATCTGCGGCCGCAGGTCATCTGGCATCTTTTCACGCGTACCCTTATAATCCGGGAACAGCTCGTCCCGGAAGGTTTTACCGGTATCAAAAGCCACAGCCAGATAGTCCGGTCGTTCCTGGTCTAGAATACGCAGCAGCACGCTGGTAAAACCAAATACACCCGCGGTAGGCTCCCCACTGCGAGTGATGAAGCCGCTGGATGAAACGCGCGTCAGGGCAAAATACGTCCGGTAGGCCAGGGCATGGCCGTCAATTAGATACAATGTTGGGGGCATCAGGCACCTTTATTCAACTTTGCCGGCGATCCCCTGTCGCAGGCGGGTTTGCTCAATATATTCTCCTACCAAATCAGCCGGTAAAGGATGGGAGCCAGTCACAACCAGATAACCGGGTGCCCAGAAATCGTCACACGGGTTTTCCTTTTTGGTGATAGGGAATATTGTAAAGATCATCTCTGTGGTCCGCTGACGTACCAGCTGGATCACCTCGCTGGCTGAAGTTTCCGGCAGTACCGCGCTGATCCAATGCAGGTAATCCGGGTGGACAGCCACATACTCCAGGCGCCATCCAAATGCCAGCGAAAGCCGGTGCATCCAGCTCGAAAGCTGCGTCGCCAGGTCGCCCTGGAGGTGATGCTCCGGGAGGCGTGGTACCAGAACGCAGGCGTAATGAATAACATAGACGACCGGAGAGCTCAAGATAACGCTGCTGGTTGCCGGGCGCAGCTCCTCAGGCAGAGAGCTCAGGTACTCTTCAGCAGACATCGCATCGCGTAGGATCCAGCGTTCCGTGCCGCGCGCCTTGCCTGGCTGCTCGAATCCGCCAGCCCACCCAGGTGGTTGAGATGAACCTCGCGCCCATGCCTCACCATCACCCGCAGGAGGTGGATTCTCCTCCTCCATCTCCGGCTCAAACTCCCACGGCCAGTGGATCTGTTCAAAGTGAGGCAGTGGTCCCTGGTAGCCCGGAGGCGTCGGCGGGGGAACATCCTCGAGTGGAAGCAGTGGCGGCGTGGCTGCATCCGGCTGGTCTGGCAGCCCTTCCGGCTCAGCCGGCGCTGTCTCAGAAGACTGAGGCAGCCGGTCAGGCTTTGCAGTCGAATCCAGCCGACTTCGATCTCCTTCCTGAGCAGCCAAGGGGGCGATCGTTTCCAGATCAGAATTGGTTGTCAGGGCGCGTACTAGCTCTCCCACCTGGGCGCGCACTTTGCTGATAGGCGTCCCGGTATCGAATGTCAACACCAGGAGTCTATCCTCGTCCAGGCGGGTGGTGTACAGCATATAATCATCCCCGGTGGCTTTTAAACGCACGTAGCGCGCCAGACCACTGCTGCCCTCCTGCCCTGGTGCACCTGGAGATATACGCCCCCGGTCGCGCAGAACGACCTGGGCAAGCTCGGCAACGGCAGGTTGTGAGAGCTGACCCGCATATGCCCACAGTTCTCCCTTCCGTAAGAGCAGCGTTGCCTGGGAGGCAGAAGCCAGGGATAGCCTGGCAAGATGCTGTGCGGCGCGAGTAGCGTCCTCCGCCCAGGCGAATGCCCCGCTGGTTTTCGGAGCCGCCGGTTTAGTTTCTGCTTGACTGCCCGGCCCTTCTATCCCGGGCACCGCCGGGAATTCTCCGTTCTGCACCGGGCTGAAATCGAAGGCCTCTGCCGCTTGTGCTTTGCAGGCCTGGCGGACGGTCTCGAGCAGGTCGGGCAGGTAGAACGGCTTGCTCAAATAACCGCAAATTCGCAAACTTGATTCGGCGAAATCTCTGGTGGTGCCTTCGGTTGGAATCAAGATCAGACGGATATCAGGGGATAATGTCTGCAAGGCCAGCCCCAATTCCACCGGGGCAAAACCTGCCAGGTCTGTATCCAGAATCGCCAGGTCGAAAGGCAGCTTAGTGGCCAGCTCGAGCGCCTGGCGGCCGTTGATAACCAGCACAGGCTCGTAATCCCCGGCGTTGTCCAGAGTTTGCTGGATCAAACCCCCAAAACCCGCGTCCGGAGAAACGACTAGAACACGCATAGCCATGAGTAGAGTGTATCACGCGCTGCGGGGGGGTGCAAGGAGGTGCCCGTTTCATTTTTGATAATTATTCCCGTGTCTGTAACATAAGCGGTGGGTTTTGACAAAAAGAGCAAGCTCCGTGTAAGAT
>CAZGIX010000222.1:4657-7132 GCA_964525785.1 uncultured Anaerolineaceae bacterium | reverse complement strand
AGAAGTTTTTTCGCAGAATTGAAGGAAGAGCCTTTCAATCGTTGAGCCAGGTCGCTTCTCAATATCAAGGCTGTTCACCGGATGACCTGGTTAATTCCATCGAGTGGGATGCGACACAGCGCAACTGGTTCCAAGGCATTTATATGATTAACCATTGCTTGGAGTACTGCATACCCTATTACGATTATGACCTGGTTGATTTTGCCCTGACCCTACCTTTAGATCTCCGTTGGGGCCGCAAGCTACAAAAACTGGCCTTATGCAGGATATCTCCTGACCTTGCGAAATCACCGGGTGGACCAATGGATGTAGATAGTTCTTATCGAAAGTTATGGAACCGGTTCATGAACAAGGGAAAACGTGTGCTTAAGCGTATTCGTCACAAGACGAATGTACCGCAATTAACGAAACCTGCCGGGTCATTTACAGATCTTCATTCACTGCTGCGTAGCTCTAACCGTAAATGGGTTGAAATGATTTTGCTGGACGAACGCACTTTGGGCAGAGATTACTTTCAGCCCAAGGCGATCCGCCGTTTGGTCGAAGATCATATGAACGGCAAACGTAATATAGGCCTGCAGTTAGGTATACTCATCACTTTCGAGTTGTGGCACCGGCAATTTGTCGATTAAAGATTCAACCATGCGTCTCCTCTATGCCAATGTCGCATACCGTACAACCGATACACGCGGGCGGAATGCTCACATAGGGCAATTCATCCACCAGGCAGTGGCGTTAGGTCATGAAGTATGGACCTGGCCTGGAAACGAACATCCGGAAGTGCGCAGCCTGCCGAGAAACCGTCTGGCTCGTTGGCTCACCATGATCCGCATGGATGTCCTCTACGTTCGTCTGCAAGGCACTCTGCCCGGTGTCTCACGCTATGCCCTGCCTCCCTACCGCCAGGCAATTGGCTCGCCATTGATTGTTTGGGAGTTCAACACCGTACCTGAGTTCCAAAAGATCGTGGGGCAAAGCGAAGCCGCGGTTACTCGCAATATCCTTGCCTTTCAAAAGTTCGGATTGGGCTGCGATCTGGCGATCTGCGTCTCTGACCAGCTCGCTGAATATGTTCAGGAAAAGTTAGGAATTCGCAGGGTAGTAACTATACCAAACGGCTCCGACCCAGTCCTTTTCCGCCGTGACATTCCGATTCCCAAGGAGGTGGGTATTGAGCCTGGTTATCTGAATGTCGTATGGATTGGCAGCGCGGAATTATCATGGCACAATTTTGATTTGATGGGCCAGACAGCAGATTGGTTGAGGATGCAGTCGGGTGGTTCATGCGTGGCTTTCCATCTGATCGGAAACCTTCCAGGGGGTTCGGCAGATATATCTCCGAATATCCGCTATTATGGACCACAATCTTACACTTCTTTGCCGGCATACCTGGCTGGGATGGATGTTGGCCTGTGTCTTTACCATCCTGGGCCATCGGATTACGGCTCACCTTTAAAGCTGTTCGATTATCTTGCCTGCGGGTTGGCGGTGGTCAGCACGTATCAACCGCAAGTTTCTGAGATTCTGGGCCAGTTGGAAGCAATTGACCTTTTGGTGCCTCCCGATGATCCACAGGCGTTGGGTCAGGCTTTGCTGCGGTTAGCGGCCAATCGAGATAGGGTGATCTCCCTTGGGAAAAGAGGAAGGCAACTGGTGGTTGAGAAATATAACTGGAAGGGTTTAATTGGAGAGATTTTCAAAGAGATCGAAGCTGTGAGAGAAGAGAAAAAATTGCAGAAAGCCTATTCGCAGGTGGGCAAAAGAACCGCAGCGCTGAAGGATTTGAGACGGTGAAAACAATCATCCTTGCGGGAGGCCTGGGCACTCGCCTCGCCGAAGAGACCGAGGTCCGCCCTAAACCGATGGTTGAAATAGGGGGAAAGCCGATCCTGTGGCACATCTTGAAGCATTATGCCTACTATAATAATAAGGAGTTTTTTATTGCCCTGGGTTATAAAGGTGAGGTGATTAAACGCTATTTTCTTGATTTCTACATTCACAATGCTGGCTTGAAGATCGATTTCCGCGCTGACAGGATGATGATCGATGAGTCGGATCGTGAGGATTGGACCGTTCATCTAATCCACACAGGCCTGAATACTTCCACTGGTGGACGGGTGAAACGCCTGGAGAGCTGGTTGGACGGCGATACATTCATGGTAACTTATGGGGATGGTGTAGCCGATATTGACTTGAATGAACTATTACATTTCCATCGTGCTCACGGACGAATCGCTACTGTGACTGCCGTACGTCCACCGGCCCGCTTCGGGGGCCTGGTTATCGAACAGGATTTGGTGACAAACTTTTCGGAAAAGCCACAGGCGGGCGAAGGCTGGATCAATGGTGGTTTTATGATTTTCGAACCAGCGATATTTTCCTTTCTGATGGGAGATGAAACGATCCTCGAGAAGGATGTTCTGGAGAGGTTGGCACGCGACCGAGAACTGGCCGCCTACCGGCACAGCGGTTTCT
>CAZGIX010000222.1:0-4557 GCA_964525785.1 uncultured Anaerolineaceae bacterium | reverse complement strand
CTGGAGAGGTTGGCACGCGACCGAGAACTGGCCGCCTACCGGCACAGCGGTTTCTGGCAATGTATGGATACCATTCGAGATAAGCAATTCCTCGAAAGTCTTTGGCGAGATGGCCAAGCACCCTGGTGCGTTTGGCCAGATCGGGAAGCACGTGTTGGGGAGAAAGCATCCCCCTTAGATCGAAAAGTTGTTTTCAATTTACCAGCTTGGGGGAGGAAATGAAGATAAATAATTGTCGTTCCTGTAATTCGGAAGAACTCGTGCCTATCCTATCACTGGGCAACTCGCCCCTTGCAAATGCGCTTCTAACCGAGGGACAGTTAGCCCAACCAGAACCCACATATCCCCTGGAACTGGTTTTCTGTTCAAACTGTAATCTGGTGCAGATCACCGAGACTGTACCACCAGAGCAGTTGTTTCGCGAGTATCTCTATTTTTCATCCTTTTCCGATACCGTATTGCAGAATGCCAAACAAATTGTAGACCGCTTGGCGGAGCAGCGAACCTTATCACAGAACAGCCTTGTGATCGAAATTGCCAGCAATGACGGTTATCTGCTACAATACTACCAGACTAAGGGTATTCCGGTTTTAGGGATCGAACCGGCATACAATATTGCTCGAGTTGCCCAGCAGCGGGGGATTCCCACACTGGCCGAATTCTTCAACCAGCGGTTGGCGCAGGAATTGCGATCACAAGGTAAGTTAGCAGATGTGATACACGCAAATAATGTCCTGGCCCACGTCGCCGACCTCAATGGTCTTGTATCCGGTATTGCTACCGTCTTAAAGGAGGACGGCTTAGCAGTAGTCGAAGCCCCGTATGTAAAAGATTTGATCGATTTTGTTGAATTCGATACCATCTACCACGAGCACCTGTGCTACTTTTCACTTACCTCAGTCGACTTTTTATTCCGCAAGCATGGTTTGATTGTGACAGACGTGGAGCACATCCCCATCCATGGTGGCAGCTTGCGTTTGTTCATAAATCACCAGAAAGGTGGTCAACCGGTATCGGATGCGGTTTCACAAATGCTAATCGAGGAAGCGGATTGGGGAGTCCGCCAGCAAAATTTGTACCAGGTTTTTGGCCAGAATGTAAATCGGCTCCGCCAGGGTTTACTCGAATGTTTGCTAGATTTGCGGGCGAAAGGCAACCATATTGCCGCATATGGAGCCTCGGCTAAAGGGACGACTCTACTAAACTATTTTAGTATCGGGGCAGAGTTCCTGGAGTTTGTTGTAGATCGGAGTACAGTCAAACAGGGCCTGTACACACCTGGCACCCACCTGCCAATTTTATCTCCTGAAGAACTGCTCAAGCGCAAGCCAGATTACGTGCTTTTGTTAACCTGGAATTTTGCCGATGAGATCCTGGCCCAACAGGAGCAATATCGCGCTCAGGGCGGAAAATTCATCATTCCGATTCCTCATGTGCGCATCGTTTAGCCTGCCTGTTAATAGAGTTCTTTGGTGGCAAATCTGACCCTGGCTGAATTGCCATCTCCGCCTCATGGCCGAATATACTGGCCTTGGACAGAAAAAAGTCAAGGGCTACCAGAGTATATGCCAGATGGCAGAAATTGGCCGCGTATCAGTATTGTGACCCCAAGTTACAACCAGGCTTCCTTCCTCGAGCAAACAATTCGTTCTGTCCTGTTACAGGGTTATCCGAACCTGGAGTATGTGGTGGTCGATGGAGGTAGCCAGGATGTAAGCCCGGATATCATCCAACGCTACCAACGCTGGTTAGCGGGTTGGGTAAGCGAGAAGGATCGGGGCCAGAGTCACGCCATCAACAAAGGCTGGGCTGGGCTTTCTGGTGACATAATCGCTTATTTGAACAGCGACGATTTTTACTTTCCAGAAGCTCTAGCTCGTGTCGCTCTTGCATGGTGTTATGACCCTGCTATCGCAATGATCACCGGAGGCGTGGCCTTCACCGATGTGGCCGCGAATATTCTTTCATCTCGCAAGCCTCAATTGGATGGGGAGACACCTATTGACCTTTCATTAATGGACCCAGGGCGCTGGTTCCTGCCACAGCAGGCTTCGTTTTTTGTTACCAGCCATCTTGACGCAGTTGGGCGCTTCCTGCGCGAGGATCTACATTTCACCATGGACAGAGAGTTGATGTACCGGCTTTGCCGGAATGGGCGGGTCGTGCTATTGGAAGATTGTCTTGCCGGAGATCGTGAGCACCAAGACAGCAAGCGTTTGAGCCAGACAATCGCGATGTATCGAGAAGATGCTACCGCCCTCCAATACTGCCAGTGGGGTACGCGAAAAGACTCCCGGATCCGAAAGCGAGTGGCACGGAAGCGGCTTGCTCAAGGTTATTACCTGACCGGCCGGCGACAAAAGAACAGGTTGGATGCTGTCCGCTGTCTGCTCTTTGCTGCTTTATATAATCCTGACTATCTAAAGCAGTATGGATTTTTGAAAACGATACAGCGGCTTATTGGAATGTAGTAGTAAAGAGTAAAATTTTGGACATTTGCGCTGTTATCCCTGCCCGCCTGAGTTCCACTCGCTTACCCCGGAAAGTGCTGGCCGATATTCATGGCAAACCGATGCTTTGGCACATCTGGCAACGGGTTCAACAAGTTCAGAGTTTGAAGCAGGTCTTGGTCGCGACAGATTCTGTTGAAGTCTTCCGCGTGGTTGAAAGCTGGGGGGGAAATGTATTGATGACCAACCCAGATTGCCGTTCAGGCACCGAGCGTATTGCCTCGATAATTGATCGTGTGGATGCGGATTGTGTCTTGAATGTACAGGGAGACGAGCCTCTGATTGACCCGAGGATGTTAGAGAATCTGGTGGCTTCCTGGAGTGTAGTGGGGGGTGATCTAATCACACCTGTATTCCAAATTCGGGCTCAGAGCGACCTGTTTAACCCCAATATTGTCAAGGTTGCTCGAGGTCTTGATGGGCGGGCGCTATATTTCTCGCGTAGCCCCATCCCTTATGTGCGTGACCTACCGCCGGAGCGCTGGCTGGAACGGCAGGTATTTTGGGGCCATATTGGCGTTTACGGTTACCGCAGGGAGGTTCTAATGCGCTATCCTTTCCTCCCGGAATGTCCATTGGAGAAGGCAGAAAGCCTGGAGCAGCTGCGCTTCCTGGATGCCGGTTTTCACATTCAAACGCTAGAGACGAATTATCGCTCGGTTGCTGTCGATACTCGCGCCGACCTCGAACAAGTACGCCAGATCTTTGGACAGTCACAATGATAAAACAAGAACAAGCAGCAGAATGGCTAAAGGTGGCGCAGGCCTCCTTAGAAATAGAGGCGAGAGCTATCGAAACCGCTTCCACACGCCTGGACGGCAGCCTGACTCTTGCTGTCGAGATCATCTTGAACCACCCGGGCAAGGTCATGGTCAGCGGGATTGGCAAATCGGGCCATATCGCCCAAAAGATCGCCGCAACGTTTTGCAGTACGGGTACTCCATCTGTGTTCATGCACCCTGCTGAAGCCTTACATGGAGACCTGGGTGTGTATACCCCGGGCGATCCCACTGTCTTGGTCTCGAACAGCGGCACCACTGGAGAGCTGGTCAGACTCATCCCTATCCTGCGCCAGTTCCAATCCCAGTTGATCGCCATCGTCGGCAACCTCAACTCGGTGCTATGTCGGGAAGCAGACGTAGTCCTGGACAGCCGCGTCACTACAGAAGCGGACCCGTTAGGAATCGTGCCAACAGCCAGTGCAATTGTAGCTCTGGCGCTAGGCGACGCCTTGGCAGCGGCACTGATGTATGCACGAGGTTTTACTGAGCAGGAATTTGTTCGCTTCCACCCAGGTGGGCAATTGGGGCGGAATCTCTGGCTGCATGTATTGGATGTGATGCACCGCGTAAATGAGGTAGCCTGGGTAGGTCCTGAAACCCCCCTACGGGAGGTGGTCATTGCTATGACTGAGCATCCGTTGGGGGCTACTTGCGTGGTGGACGGTGATTTCCGGCTGTTAGGACTTATCACAGACGGTGATGTGCGGCGGGCGCTACAAATTTACGAAGATATCCGCCCGCTCCAGGCAAAGCACGTGATGACTACCCACCCAGTGAGTGTTTTCTCCAATGCCACACTGAAAGAAGCCATCCGGCTTATGGAAGAACGCCCTTCTCAAATCTCGGTTTTACCTGTTCAGGACCCAGAAAGCAACTGCTGCTTGGGGTTGATCCGGATCCACGATATTTACCAGGCTAACTTGACATGAGCGAATATAATGTACAAAGTGGTGTTAAACTAGCCACTGGAGTCACGCTAGGAGGCGATCAACCGGTCCTAATTGCTGGACCTTGTGCCATCGAATCAGCTGAAATTACGTTACAAACCGCCACCTTCCTGGTCGCTCTTTCCCGCGAATTGGGCATCCCATACGTATTCAAATCATCCTATGACAAAGCGAACCGCACTTCCCATGAAACATTCCGCTCGATCGGATTCGAAGCTGCCTTGCAAGTTCTTGAGCGGGTCAGGAACGAGGTGGGTGTGCCGATCCTGACAGATGTCCATGAGACTACGCAGGTTGAGCGGGTAGCGCAGGTAGCGG
>CAZGIX010000221.1:0-7273 GCA_964525785.1 uncultured Anaerolineaceae bacterium | reverse complement strand
AAGATCAGCGGCAGCCAGATAGAGCCATCGCCGGTCGCCTGGGCGCTGGCTGGCGTATGGCTGAGCAGAATTGCCAGCGGCACCCAGATCACCAGCCAGGGGACCTTGGTGTGCATTGGGACCTGGCGCGGGTTTTGCACAACAGCATCTCCTATTTCCACACTGCCGGCAGACAGATAATGTGGTCGGTGGGCATAATGCTGACCGTATCGGTCAAAATTGGCGTGCCCTCCAGCATGGTGTTAAGGGTGATTGTGTACAGCTCGTAATTGGCCAGCCCGGTCAGGGTATAAGCCCGCGTCGGCTCGGGCAGGCCGCTGACCGGGGAGGGCTGGTCGCCGGTCGGGCCTTCGTAGCTGATCTGCCAGGTGCTGGTGACGGGCAGGATACCGGTAACCTCCCAGGTCAGATAGACAGCCTGGTCTGCAGGTACGCCATGCAGGCTTAGCCCGGTCGTTTGCGAGCAAGGCTGGCCCTCAAAGCGGCGCTTGGCGGGGATATCGTTGGTGTAACCAGCCACATCCGGGCCGATGGCAGGCCAGGGCGTCTCCTGGCACCACCAGTCCGGCGCGGTGTTGCGGTACAGGGAAGTCGGCAGGCTATGCTCGGGTATTCCCGGGTCCCAGATCACGGAATTGGTCACATAATCAAAGTTGCCATGCCGCAGCAGGGTGGCGGCGGGGCGGGGGTCCTCCACGCCGCTGCCCACCCCCAGGGCGTAGATGGCGCGCTCGTCCCAGTCATCGTACGGCTGCCCGGGCAGGACTTCGTAGCGGTTGGACTTGCCGGGGGTGCCCAGCACGCTGCCGACGATGTTCATGTAGGTGTTCTTGGCAGCGATCTCGATGGCGTTATTGCGGGTGGTGATGGTGTCGCTCTGCCAGCCAAACGAGCGCGAGCGGAAGATGGTGTTGTGGCTGGATGATCCGTGGATGATATCGGCTTCGGCTTTATAGGCGAAGTTCCCTTCCCACAGGTTCATCTTGGGGTGAGGGGCGTGGTTGATAGACGGGCTGGCGATCATCCACCACTCGTCATCGAACAGGATGTCGTGCAGGTAGTTATAGGCGATCACATTGCCAGACGCGCCGCCAGCGGTCATGACGCCCCCGCCGTCGATGGTGCTCAAGATATTGTTCTCTACCAGGTTGTTCGAGCTATGCACATCCAGCAGGATGCCGTAACCGCGGTCACGCCCGTAGCCGTCGATCCCGATGTGGACGTAGCACTCGCGAATCTCGTTCTGCAGCGAATCGATGACCCACATGGCGCGGCGCTGGATGTTCTTGATTTCGACGTTTTTAACCCACGAATACTGGGCGCCGTCCATCTCGATCACGAACTCGACCTCCGGCTCGTCCTGGGTCAGGGTCAGGTCTTCCAGCCCGGCATGGCGGATCATGGCATCGGCGTCCACCTGGTAAGCCCAGGGATCGAGCCCGGTATCATACGTCCAGTGCAGCGGCAAGGTCAGGGTGACCTGGTTCCCCTGGACGGCGCTGACTTCCGCAAGCTGCCCCAGCACCCGGTCGCCGTCCTCGTAGCCGCACCAGGTGCACTTACCCTCCACGCCGACCGGGTCGACGATGTCGTTGTCATTGAGCTGGTTGATCAGCAGGATGTCCCCGGGGCTGATCCCCACTGTATTTGCCAGGGTGATCACCTGGGAATCCTTGTTTGCTTCGAGCACGTCGTAGGTCTTGTGCAGCCCGGCGATCTGCCAGTAGATCAGGCCGCGCATGTCAACCATGGAGCGCAAATAGCCGCCGGTATGCTTGATGATCGTTTTGCCAGGCCCGGCGCCGCGCAAGGTGGCATAGCTATCCAGGTGGATGGTGTCTGAGGTAAGGTAGGTGCCTTCAGGGATGAACACTACCTGGCCGTCCGGGCAGCTATCCAGCGCAGCCTGGATGGCTGCCGTGGCATCGGCGACTCCGTTGCCGTAGGCGGCGCTGTCGATGATGGCGCAGATAACCGTTCTCCCGGGGATGCTCCCGGGAATGCCCACCTGGCTCCAGTCGATGCGGCGCTCGTTGGGGATAATATCCTCCGCCTTGCCAGTTTCTACAGCGATCCTGCCATTCGATTGCGCGGGAATATAAGGAGCGTGGCTCAGCGTCAGCAACAGGGCAAAAACCGCCAGCCACCTCGAGGCAACGCGTCTTCTGTTCATGGGAATGCTCCCCTTGCAGGGGTGAATTTGCGCTCTTTCTGCGATCTCCTGCCTCACTACCACTATACATCATTGTGACAGATGCAGGCGTTAAGTCCGTTTAAGAAAGGCGGTCTGGGAAGGGGTTTTTACCCGACAATCCTGCAAGATCTTTGTTCGGATGGATGTTCGAGCGTCGAGAAGGCAGGCAACCCCAACAACAACCCGGATGTAGCCTTGCTCTACACACAGCTTGCCCCGGTACGTGACCACCTGGCACAAGCCAGCGCGGCGACCCAGCGCTCGGTGTGGTCGCATATGGGCCCTGGTTCGGCGATGGGTGTGGGCGATATGCGCCGCGTCGATACCGCCCTCCAGCACGCAACAGTCGCCCCGGAGCACGAATCAGCCGCCTGCCACCGGGTGCAGGAGTTGGGGCAAATCTACCCTGTGCTGCTCGACCCAGACCTGGATTTGCACAGCCTGGGGCGAGCCAGCCAGGCCGAGCTGGCAGAGCTGGTGGGAGGCACAACTGCCAACCGGCTGGAGAACATCCGCGACGCGCGGCAGACGCTGACCGACGACCCCGAATCGATCTGGGATGCCGATGGCGCCATCCAGAGCGCTCGCCAGTCGCTAAGCATCCAGCCCGGCTCGGTTTACGCCCGAATTATCGACGACAAGCTGCGCCATCGAGCACAACCGGCTGATCCGCGACCAGTTCCTGGCGGCGCTGGCGATTGGCCTGGGGCTGCTCTCGGGAGGCACTGGCGCTGTAGCTGTGGCTGCTGCGGTGGGTTCTGCCACGGTGGGCGCCATCACCGTGGGGCTGCATGTTCAGGAATACCAGCGCCACCAGCAGTTCCATGGCAGCGCCTTTGACCGGGTCCACGCTCTTTCTGCCGTCGAGCCCAACCTGTTCTGGCTGGCTGTGGATATCGCCGGGGCAATACTGGACCTGGGAACTGCTACCCGCGCCATGCGCTTGCTAGCCAGGCCAGCGCGTGAGGCTGTGCAGGCAATCAGCGAGGCGCTGGGCGTCATCGCAGATACGCATCCCGCCCAGGCCGGGCTGAGAGAAGCCGGCAACGCCCAGCAGCCGGGCCTGGGCGACAGGCGGGTGCAGAGCGCCAACCGCGCCCAGTCGGATGCGGGCTTTCTGCAGACGATTGGGCGGCGAGCGACCGGCGAGCTCTCCAACCTGGAGCTGGGACGTGAGTTTGAGATCGCGCAGCGCTCGCCTTCCCGCCGGGTATTTGGCGATCCCGAATATCTTGAGGAAGTCGTCCTCGGCACCTCCACCTGGAAGCGCAGCCGGGATGGGCGCTGGTGCCGATTTGCCAGTCCAGGGGTATGCTTTATCCTGGGGCAGCAGCTGGACGCCTCGGCCCAGGCGATTAGCGCGGCGCACGCCGCAGAGCGGGCTTCTGGGTTGCAAGTGACCTTTGCTGCAGAGCTAAGCCGCCGCCCGCAGCAGGCAGAGGAGATGACCCGTTTGGCAAGCGAGATTACTGCGCGCGGGGATGACGTACCCGAAGCCTTGCTGACCCGCCTGCGGGAAGCCGAAGCGCGCCTGCGCCGCATGCAGGAGGTAGACCGGCTGAGCAACCTGCCGTCGAATTTCACCATCCAGGAGGCTTCTGTTGCCAGCGGCAGGTGGCCCGACTTGCCCTCGCCGCCGGTGGCGCTGGAGTTCCCGGATGGCACCCGGGTGTAGCGGGAGAGCCCGGGCGGGGCAATCCGCCACGAATCGGTGCGGGGTCCCTCCCTGGGACGGGCGGGCATGGAGCACGCCTATTATAGCCTTGGCCAACACGGCAACCTGCCGCGCGGTCCGAAGTACAAGCGCGTCCACACCCTGGGGCAGGGCACCGGCTTTGAAAGCCCGTATGGCATCCGCTACGCCCCCAGCTACGTCAACCAGACCTTGCAAAACAATGGGGTCGAGGAGTATATGCGCCGGCTGACTGCGGCTCAGCAATCGCCGAGTGCCTATCGGGTGGTCACTTCCACCGAGACGCACGCCGACACACTGCGCCTGAAGCGCATTCGCTACCGGGTAGAGGTGATCTCCGATGGGCAGGCGCACCATTTCTTTGATTACACGATTGACGTCTCTTCCTCCGCCGCCCATCCGGTGGTGACTGCCAACCCGATTGCCTTTGCCAATAACCCGGTGGCCCAGGCGCACGCCGGACGAGTGGCTGTGCCGGATATTTTGCGGCAAACCGTCAGCCAGACACTGTAGGCGCGTAGAGGCGCCCCGGCGTGTAAACGCTCTTAGAGAGGTGCCTGGGCGAAAAACCTCCCGCTGCAGCTCCAGCGCCAGATGAGTGCGCTGCCCTGGCTGGCTGCTCAAAGCCAGCGATCCGCCGATCACCGCCATCAGGGTGTTGTGCAGGGCATAACCTCGATCCGAGCACCCCAGCCGGCAGCCTGCCGGAAGACGGCATCGCCTGGTTCGCCGACGCACTCAAAGCCTATGCACCCGCCACCGAGCGCCTGTACCTCTCGGCGGTGATCGGCTTCTACGAGTACCTGTCCAGTGAAGGCTTGGCAGAGCCCGACCTGCCCCGCCCGCGACAGCTGCTCAAGAGGCGCAGCCGCCGACCCGGGTAGCGCCTGCCGCAGTTCTCCCGGGAGGCCAGCGAGAAGGTCCTGGATTACGCCGAGCGGCCGGCCGCAAGCCCGGTCGAGAATGACCCCCAGCGCTGCCGCAATATCCGGTTGTGCAACCTGCGCGACCGGGCTTTCCTGCTGATCCTGGTGGACACGGGCTTGCGCGTCCACTAGGTGTGCAAGATGCGTCGCGGCGATCTGTGTTGGAACGAGGGCAAGGCGATCCCGATCGGCAAGGGCCATAAGCAGGCAGTGATCCATTTCTCCACCCGCAGCCTGGAGGCGTTGCGCGAATACCTGGCGGAGCGGGCTGCTCTGGACAGCACCTCCCGCAAGCCGCTCGGCTCCCTGCCGCTCTTCCTGCGCCACGACCCGGGGGCTAAGAAAGGCGGCGCCACAGGTGGCGACAGCCTGTTCAAGCCGATCACCACCGAGACCGGGCGGGATATCGTCCAGGCGCGGATGGTAGAAGCGCTGGGTCCTGCCGCAGCCGGCACCATCACCCCGTACTCGTTCCAGTGTTACAGCGAGAATTGCGTTCTCCGTGTCCAATCATCTTGATTAAGAAGCCCGACAACCCTGGGTGCAGGAAGCCTGGCTCAAGATTTTGAGCCAGGC
This sequence comes from uncultured Anaerolineaceae bacterium, assembly GCA_964525785.1. Classification (GTDB taxonomy): domain Bacteria; phylum Chloroflexota; class Anaerolineae; order Anaerolineales; family UBA4823; genus JAQBDA01. Next base: position 1,884 of record CAZGIX010000221.1, on the reverse strand, counting down.
CAAGCACATGGGAACAACTTTGTTCTTCGGCGATGAAGCCAGTTTCGCCTTGTGGGGCTCGCTGCCTTGCACCTGGGCACCCAAAGGGCATCAGCCACAGATCAAAACGGCAGGCTTGCACAAAGGCTACAAAGGCTTTGGAGCGATTGAGTACTTTACCAGCCGCCCGATTTATCAAGGCACACGAGAACGCTTTCAAAGCGATAGCTATCAAGCTTTTCTCTGCTATCTGCTCGCACAGGTTTCAGGCACGATCATTTAACCACTATAGTTACACCAGCGGTGTTGGTTTTGACTCGTAGGTCACTTAACTGGCCCGGCAGCGCCTTAGCCCAAGTGTAAGCCTGCTCTGCTAAAACTAGAAGATGTATTGACAGCAAGGAGTTTATGACTATAATTATAGTCACGATGCCCAGGCGGAAGCAATTTGAACTCATCTATCCCCCGATTATCAAACAGCATCTCGGGTTCATTGAGGCACAGTATTATTCGCTCATCCGAGAAGCATTGGAAACCCAGTTACAGTTTGAACCCGAAGTGGAAACTCGCAATCGGAAACCACTAAAACGTCCCGCTGTCTTCGGGGCCAAATGGGAAATCCGCTTTGGAGCAGACAACCGTTTTCGGGTATTCTACCGGGTGGATCATGACCAGCAGCAAATCGTTATACTGGCCATCGGTGAAAAAGTTAGAAATCGACTTTTTATTGGCGGCGAGGAGGTAGAGATATGAAAATCGCATCTGTGGCAGACGTGAAAGCCAAATTCAGTGGTTATTTGAAAATGAGCGAGCAAGGTCCTGTAGTCGTTACCCGAAATGGCAAGCCCGTTGCAGTGCTGTTGTCCATCAGCGACGAGGATGAGATCGAACGTCTAGCCCTAGCATATTCACCAAAGTTTCAGAGCATTTTAGAGGTTGCCGAACAACAAATTCGAGAGGGCAAAGGAATAGCGCACGAAGACTTCTGGCGAGAAGTTGAGTCTGAGATGCCAAGAGCAGGCTAATAACTGACATTACCGATTCACGTTTCACTACGAGGCACTGGCAGACGGCGAAGAGATCATTTGCGTTTTTCGCAATGTGGATAGCCACGACGAATGCCTGAAAAATCCTTGAACAGCCTGACGCCTTACTGGATACCGGTCTGGCTGTTTTGGGTACCTTGCCAGACAAGTTATATCCGCTAAACACACTCAACGGTGACGCTCACCGCGCCTGCCAATCCTGTAAGGTGCAAATATTCCATCCGATCTCGCTTGATATCCGTTCCGTAAAAGTGAGCAAAACAATCGTTAAACAACACAACCTCCCCCAGTATGGTAAGCTCAGCTGAACTTGAAACAGGTGAGGTGTTGATGGTTTATTGGTTACTTGTGCTGATAATCACATTCATTCTGGACATAATCACGAGTCTGGGTTATAGGAACAGAAACAAGGATCTGGAGATCATCATTGTGCGCCAACAAGTGCGCATTTTACAACGCAAAGTAAAGACACCCCTGCGAATATCTGATCCGGAAAGAATGATCTTGGCAATCCTGGTGGACAAATTCAGCCAATCCACTAAAGATTCGCGCCAACGACTCTATCAGGTCCTGTTGATCTTCAAGCCCGAGACAGTCCTTCGATGGCATCGAGAATTGGTGCGGCGCAAGTGGACTTTCGGTCGAAAAGCAAAACCAGGCAGGCCCACGATATCGCCTGAACTGGAAACCTTAATTTTGCGACTGGCAAAAGAAAATCCTCGCTGGGGGTATGACAAGATCCAGGGAGAACTGCTCAAACTTGACCACAGGTTGAGTGCAACATCAGTGCGCAATATCCTCAAGCGACATCGGATCACACCTGCATTAGAGCGATCGTCTGGAAGCTGGCGCAGCTTCT
>CAZGIX010000220.1:0-7400 GCA_964525785.1 uncultured Anaerolineaceae bacterium | reverse complement strand
AATTGCCCTCGATACAGCATTCCCATCGCCTGCAGGGCCGCTTCTTTTCCTCGCTGGAGGCTGAGCCGTTTGAATACTTCAAACATGCAGATCGTCGGCACCACCAGATTGGGCTCATCGGTGATGGCTGGAGCGAAAAAGTCGGCGTTGCTTCCATCCGCAAAATATTCCAACCAGCCGCTGGAATCCACCACGTTCATAGACGATCCTCTTCTTCGCGCTCAACCGAGGTGTCAATACCAGGAAACATGCCGCGCGCCTGCTCGATTGGAGGTGCAAACACCAGGCGTAGGGTATTCTCGAAAGGAATAAATACCACCTTGTATCCGGGTTTCAGGTTATAGCGCTCCCGGATCTTGCGGGGTATAACCACCTGAAATTTGGATGTAATCGTAGTCGCTTCCATTTCTTACAACTCCTTATCGAACGATAATCGTAATACGATTATACCATGTGGGGGCAAATGGATTAGCTGGCGGGTGGGGCAATCGGCGTCGGGACGATCGATCGCGATGTGCAGCCAAAGAGGAACGAAAAAAAAGGTCTAGTCACCTGACAGTTTGATTCAGGTCGCCTAAAAATGTCAGGTAACCAGTAAATTTAAAAATCGTTGTATTTTACTTGGCAATATGCGTCATCTCGGATGCCCGATTCCTTTGTTAGGTACTGAACACATGAGTGTATACTTATTTCACTCTCAGATTGAGATATGGTGAGATAATATGGATAATAACGATTGTAATTATGCAATTGATGCATACCTTTGCTGAATGGGTTGATTTTCAGCGACAAGATAAACAAGGAGAAACAACTATGGCAACCATGTTAATTCAACACAAGATTAAAGACTACGCAGAGTGGAAAAAAGTATTTGATTCTGTTGCGGGTATGCGCACCTCCAGCGGCGAGCTTTCAGCCCAGATCTACCGCGACGCAAGCGACCCCAACAATTTAACCGTTCTCAATAAGTGGAATTCAATGGAAAACGCTAAGAAATTCGCCCATTCTCCCGAGCTGAAGACTGCTATGGAGAAAGCCGGCGTGGTGGGACAACCCAATATCTCTTTCCTGAACGAAGCATAAACGCAAATTGATTTGATTTTGATTTAATTCTGCCCTTCCTGACTTCAGGAGGGGCAGAATATTATTAATCTTCTAGCTACCTGTCTGACCGCCGTGATTTGAGCCTCTTTCGCATCAGTTTTTACATACGTGATTGATATTCGGCTAACCAAAAAGACTTTCTGCTTGATTTCTATCAACTCTTATGGCAAACTGTCAGGTGGCTAGAAAAAGGTAGCTTGGAATAAAGAATTTGGACAAGGATGAGAGAGCGGCTTACATTGTCAATAGCTCACCAAGTAGATAGGTATATGTTAAAATGAGTTTTGCGGCTGGAGAAGGCAGAACCCATCCGCGTTGACTGAAGATGTGATAACGATACTCTGTGTTAAGAGGATATGTGAGTGATGTCTGATACAGTGGTGCTCTCATTTGAGATCAATCGAGAATCTCTATCCGCTCTGCGTAAAGACCCTGAGCATTTTTTGCCGGAGATGCGCCTGGCGGCTGCGGTTAAGTGGTATGAGCTGGGTATGTTATCCCAATCCAAAGCCTCCGAGATCGCGGGAATCTCTCGCAGCGAGTTCTTGGCATCCTTATCCCGTTTCCGGGTATCTCCCTTCCAGTATGGCGCTGATGAGATCGCGAGGGAAGCGACAGCGTGAACGAACGCTGGGTACTCAATGCTTCACCTGTTATTGTCTTAGCACGCGCCGGATTCGAGAGTCTTCTTTTACAATTGCCAGAACAGGTGGTAATCCCGGAGGCTGTTAAGTCAGAGATCATGGCTGGCCCAGTTGATGATCCGGCACGCCATGTGCTGGCTTCGGGTAGATTCACAGTAGTAGATGCACCAGCTCGTCCAGAGATCCTCACATGGGACTTGGGTCACGGCGAGACCTCTGTTCTATCCTACGCATTATCTAATCCGGGGTGGACAGCGATACTGGATGATCGGGCAGCCAGAACTTGCGCTCGGGGTTATTCAATCCCACACAAAGGCACGCTGGCAGTTGTAATCCTGGCAAAACAGCAGGGGCTTATCGAATCGGCTGCCAACGTGATGCGCTCATTGCAGGCAGCCGGACTCAGGTTGGATAATGACGTTATCCGCCAGGCTTTGAAACAGACGACTGGTGAGGATTGGTGATCTTTGCACGATATCGAATAGCCCCGATATCTTGAAGGCGCCGCAAAGGCGCTTTTTTTATGCAGGCACATCTGGCCGCGGTGTGCCGTCTGCGGACCGCGGTCAATCGATTTCCGCAGTCATAGATGGGGTGACATTACGCCGCAGGGGAGGATTTTCATCATGTTGCCATTTCGCGCCGATTGAATATAATGATAGATGCCGGGCAGCTCAAACACCAACACCACCCATCTGGAGGAGATCAACGATCATGGACTTTGCTTTATCCGAAGAGCAGCGCATGGCGCAGAAAATGGTGCGCGAGTTCGTCCAGAAAGAAATCACCCCGATCATTAAAGAATACGACCGCAAACAGGAGATGGCGCCCTTCATCCTGCCGCGCATGGGCGAGCTGGGCATCCTGGGTATCTGCATCCCGGTGCGCTATGGGGGGCAGGGCATGGACTACATCTCCATGGGGCTGGCGTGCGAGGAGCTGGAAGTGGGCGACACCACCCTGCGAGTGGTCATGTCGGTGCACATGGGTCTGAACAGCATGGCGCTGCTGCAGTGGGGCAGCGAAGATCAGAAGCAGCGCTTCCTGGTACCGCAGGCGCGCGGCGAGAAATACGGCTGCTTCGGGCTGACCGAATCGGGGGCCGGCTCGGACGTGGCGGCGATCACCACATCCGCCCGCAAGGTGGGCGGCGACTACATCCTGAACGGGGAGAAGATGTGGATCTCCCTGGCGACCAAGGCCCACCACGCCCTGGTAGTGGCGCGCACGAACCCGAACGCGCCCGACCCGCACGACGGCCTAACCGCTTTCATGCTCGATCTGGACAGCCCCGGGGTGACTACGGGCGATATCCACGGCAAGCTGGGCGTGCGCGCCGGTTCTACCGGCTGGCTGGCTTTCCAGGACGTGCGCGTGCCGGCTGCGGACCGGCTGGGCGAGGAGGGCGAGGGCTTCAAGATTGCCATGTCGTGCCTGGATAATGGGCGCTACACGGTGGCAGCTGGGGCGACCGGTTTGATCCGCGCCTGCCTGGAGGCCAGCGTGAAATATGCCCATGAGCGCAGGGCTTTCGGCAGGGAGATCGGCAAATTCCAGCTTGTGCAGCAGAAGATAGCCTACATGGTACAATCCTACGATGCCGCGCGCCTGCTGTACCTGCGTGCTGGCTGGCTGAAGAACCAGGGGCTGCGCAACACCCGCGAGACCTCGCTGGCGAAATGGTACGCCACCGACGCCTCCTTCGAGGCGGCTGCGCAAGCCATCCAGATTCACGGCGCTTATGGATACAGCGACGAGTACGATGTCGAGCGCTACCTGCGCAACTCGAAAGGCGCAGTTATATATGAAGGTACCAGCGAGATCCACCAGCTGATGCAGGCTGGCTACGCCCTCGGCCTGCGCCAGGACGCCTCGCTGCGCTGCGAGCTGCCCGCCTATGACCCCGACTACTGGCAGAAATGAAGGGGTCTCACCGACGGGCAGCCTGCGTAATACGGACGGATTTCGTATCTCAATTCTCTAATCTCGAAAACACAAGGAGGCTGCTTTGAAAATCGTAGTGTGTGTAAAACAAGTACCCGACTCTGCGGCGAAAGTCGTCGTAGATAACGGGCAGGTGACCTGGGGAGACGCACCACTGGTGATCAACCCCTGGGACGAGTTCGCCGTCGAGGCAGCTCTGGTGCAGAAGGAGGCCCTCGGCGGAGAGGTGACTGCGCTGAGCCTGGGCGGAGAGAACGCCAAGGATGCGCTCAAGCACGCCCTGGCAATGGGCTGTGGCGAGGCCATCCTGATCTCCGATCCGGCCCTGGCATCCAGCGACAGCCAGGCGGTCGCCCGGGTGTTGGCAGCCGCGGTGCAGAAGATCGGCGATGTGGACCTGGTCTTCTTCGGGCGCCAGGCGATCGATGGCGATATGGGCGTCACAGCCGCCCAGACCGCCCGCGTCCTGGGTTGGCCCTCCCTGACCCTGGTATCGGTCATCTCCTCCTTGGATGCTGGCAGCGGCAGCGTGCGCGTCGAGCGCTCGACCGAGGAAGGCCGCCAGGTGGTAGAGTCCATGCTGCCGGCGGTCATCAGCGTGGTCAAAGATATTGGCGAACCGCGCTACCCATCCTTCATGGGCATCCGCAAGGCCTCGCGTTCCACTATCCCCGTTTGGGCGGTGGCAGATCTGGGGATCAGTGCGCCTGCTTCCGTGGTAAAGTGGCCGGCGCTGGAGAATGCCCCGGTGCGCGAGGTGGTCACCGATATGATCAGCGGGGGCAGCCCGCAGGAAGTTGCTGAGCAGCTGGCTGATAAAATCCTGGCGGAGAAGGTGCTGTGATGAGCAACAAAGTATGGATTTACATCGACCAATTCAAAGGCCAGGTCCATCCCGCTTCCTGGGAAACATTGGGCGCAGGGCAGACCCTGGCTGGTAAGCTGGGCGGCGGCGTGACCGCCCTGGTCTTCGGCGAGGGCTCCAAGCAGGTAGCTGAAGAGGCGTTCCAGTACGGCGCGGCAGAAGTGCTGTACGCTGATGACCCCACCCTGGCGGATTACCGCCCCGAGCCTTATACAGCCCTGTTCTCGAAACTGGTGAAAGACGGGGCGCCGGAGGTGGTCTTGTTCCCCACCACCACGCGCGGGCGCGAGGTAGCTGCCATGGCGGCGATAGACCTGAATACCGGGGTCATGCCGGATGTGATCGCCCTGGAGGTCCAGGATGGACGCCTGCTCGCCACACGCCCGGTATACGCCGGCAAATTGATGGCAAAGACTACCTGCGAGGCCAATCCGCAGCTTGCCACCACCCGCATCCGGGCATTCCAAAAGCCGGCTTCCGACCCATCTCGCTCCGGGACGCCCACCCAGGTTGGCGCGGCGCTGGCTGAGGGCGACATTCCCTCCAAGGTGACCGGCTACAGCCAGGCAAGCGGCGGGGTCAGCCTGACCGACGCGGGTGTGATCGTCTCCGGCGGGCGGGGTGTGTCCAATAACCCGGCGCTCACCCCTCCCGTGGGCCTGGATGAGAAGCAGGCCGAGATCTGGCGCGCTCAAGAGGGCTTTAAGCTGGTTGGCGAGCTGGCAGGCGTGCTGAACGCAGCCGTCGGCGCCAGCCGCGCCGCGGTGGACGCCGGCTACATCCCTTACGAGCACCAGGTGGGACAGACCGGCAAAGTGGTCTCCCCAGACCTGTATATCGCCTGCGGTATCTCCGGGGCGATCCAGCACCAGGCCGGCATGCGCACCAGCAAAGTCATTGTCGCCATCAATAAAGACCCTGAAGCGCCGATCTTCAAGATGGCGCGCTACGGCGTGGTAAGCGATTTGTTTGCCGTCCTGCCGGCATTGACCGAGGCCTTCCGCAAGCGCCTGGGCAAGTAACGGTCCTCGTTTTCGTGCGTTTAAACCCTGCGGGCTGCCTGTGCACCCGCAGGATTTTTTAAGATGAGATGGTTCTATTTATGATCTATTTCCATTCATAAAAACCTTGACTGGCGCGATTTTCGGTGATACGCTTACGCTCGTTAACGGCCCTTAACACCTGTGTTACCGTTGACGTTCAAGCTCCGGTATGGCTGCCTTCCAACAGCCAGCGCTGGGCTTGCTGGAACCGTTTTATGAGCATTGAGGAGAAAGGTAGGGAAATGAACGATCGTATTGTCGGAACCGTCAAATGGTTCAACGCAGCCAAAGGCTACGGATTTATCGGCCACGAGGGTGGAGACGATGTGTTTGTCCACTTCAGCGCCATCCAGGCTTCAGGCTACCGGCGCCTGGAAAAGGATCAGAAGGTGGAGTTCTCCATCGAAGAGAGCCCCAAAGGGCTCCAGGCTTCATCCGTTGTGCCTCTCTAACACCCCACAACCATCCATACCATACCAGGGCTGCCGAATGGCAGCCCTTTTATTTCCTCTTCCTCCGAGGCAAGCGCACACCACCGGGTTTCCCTGAAGTGTGTAGTTTATCTATCAAAAATGGGTATAATGAAAGTTATGAATATCAAGACCCAACTGGAGAATGACTTAAAGGATGCCATGCGCGCCAGGGACGAGATGCGCAAACGCACGCTGCGCATGGCTCTTGCGGCGATTAAGCTGGCTGAAATCGATAAGGGCGGCCCTCTGGATGAGCAGGGCTTGATCTCTGCCCTGCAGAAAGAGATCAAGGCAAAAAAGGAAACGATTGCGGACGCCGAGCGCGCCGGTCGCAGCGACTTGATCGCAGAAAGCCAGGCCGAGATCCCGATCCTGGAGGGCTACCTGCCCAGACCCTTCTCGGTGCAAGAGCTGGAAAGCCTGGCGCGAGGCGCGATTGCTGAAGCGGGAGCGACCTCTCCCCAGCAGATGGGCCAGGTGATGAAGATCCTGGTACCGCGGCTGGAAGGCCGCGCCACCGGCAATGAAGCCAGCCAGGTGGTGCGCAAACTGTTGGGCGCCTGACCGGAGCACATCCCATGCCAGCCCGGATCGGTCTTGCCGTCTGGGCACCAAGCATCTGCTGATGATAGCCGAATCCCTGGAAGAACAGCCTGCCCGGCGCAAGGCCTACCAGATATTCCTGCTGCTGGTCACCACCATACTGGCCCTGCTGGCCCTGATGGTGCCGATGTTCGCGTCCCTGTCTGGCGCGACATTACAGGCGGGCCAGGTTTCCCAGGAAGACATACAGGCGCCGCAGGCGACCACATACCAGAGCCAGGTGCTCACCGAACAGCAGCAAGAGGCTGCCGCCAGGGCGGTCTCTCCCATTTATACATCCCCAGATTCGAGCGTGGCGCGCCGCCAACTGGAAGGCATACGCGCCGCGCTGAACTTTATCGTCAGCGTGCGCGCCGACTCGCTGGCCAGCCAGGAGCAAAAACTGGCTGATCTGGCGGCGTTGGAGCAGGTCCACATCAACCAGGAGACTGCCCAGGCGATCCTGGCGATGAGCGACGTCCGCTGGCAGGCGATCCAGCAGGAAGCTATTGTCGTCCTCGAACAGGTGATGCGCAGTGCCATCCGTGAGGATCGCCTGGAGGATGTGCGGCGCACGATCCCTGCCCTGGTCAGCCTGTCGCTGACCGAAGACCAGGCTGCCATCGTGGTGGAACTGGTCTCCGCATTCGTCGCCCCGAACAGCACCTACAGCGAGGATCTGACCGAAGCCGCCCGCCAGAAAGCGCGCGAGCTGGTAACGCCGGTCAACCGCTCCTACAAAGCC
>CAZGIX010000219.1:0-7439 GCA_964525785.1 uncultured Anaerolineaceae bacterium | reverse complement strand
GCACCTTTGGTCATGCGGGTCGCATCTTCATGGAAAGTGACATCCCGCCGATAATGCAAGCCTGTTTCGATCAACCAATGTTTTCGTCTCACCGCAAGCACTTTTCCAGGCGAAGCTTTCTCCCTGGAGAGGCTGGTAATACCGAACTCCACTTCGCGACTGGTTTTGTAGGATTTACCTTGACGCATCCAGGTGAACTCGCGTTCCAGCCGATACACTTGCCCAACCTCGGGCCAATCGAGGTAGTCATTGAGCATGGCGCTGGTTTGGAGGGTGCGTTTTTCGATCCGTCCGTGCCCGGCACTGACTTTGGTGGTGCTCTGGAGATCGGTGGTGATTTTGCCAAATCCAGGCTTGGGCTTGTCAGGAGCGAACAAGCGCTGAATATCCTGGTACAGCCGTTCCTGGTTCTCCTTGACCGGCCACAAATAGTCGCCACCACGCTCGACAATTTGCGCTGAAATCGTCCGCTGCGTATGCATGGCATCCCCCGTGACAATTTTTCCTGCTACCGACACTTGCTCCAAGGCTTTCGGCGCCGCCACAATCTCGTTTTCCTTGATATCCACCACCTCCTGGGCTACCACACGCTGACTTTGCCCATCGTATACACTCAAAACATGGTCACCGCCTTCCCGGTCGGCTATCCGCGTGCCTCTCAACGTCTTGCCATCTATTGCCAGGGTATCCCCTGTCTCATCGATCCACTGCTGGTGATACTTCTGCATCAGTTGCTCAAACTCAACTTCGCTGATAATCTCGGCAAACACCCGCCGGTACGTATTATGATGCGGCATCCAGCTACGTGGCAGCTTCAACAGCTTGGCCAATTCTTCCGCATGGTTCTTTGCCCAATCGGCCATCGCTACCGGTGTGTCCTGATTGCACAGCTTTGCCAGAAATATCAACACCAACAGTGTCACCAGACTGTAGCGCTTCCCTTTGGCTTTGCGAGGGTCACTGATCCGTTGAAATCGGTCATACAAACTGCCAAGTGCGTACACAATTCCAGTTTCACTAATTTCCTGCCAGGGCTCAAGCGTGCTATACTCCATAGTCAGATCCTCCTCGGTGGGTTGGATGTTTAGTCGCAACCAATTTTACCGAAGAGGGTCTTTTTGTCTACCTGTCAAGCTTTCTTGAGAATGCCATTACCCGTTTCTCCATAAGAATGGAGGGGCGGGTTTTTTATTGAAAGGAGTTTAAGCTATGCCAATCACTATAGCCATCCTCAATTAGAAAGGCGGGGTAGGGAAGACCACCACTGCGGTGACCCTGGCTTCTGGATTAGCTCACCAGGTTTGCAGAGTTCTTTTAGTAGATTTGGACACTCAAGGCAACGTAGCCGATAGTCTAGGCCTGCCGCACGGCGACGAACTTCGCCGGCTGCTCTCCCCTGACTTACGCTGTCCAATTGAACAGGTCATTATCCCAAGCGGATTGGAGCATTTGGATGTGATCCGTTCCGATAAGAGTACTACAGCTTTGAAACAAACCCTGGCAGGCGTCACTTTACGAGAGTACATTCTGGTCGATGCATTGGAAAGCGCGAATTATGACTTGGTTCTGCTTGATTGCGCGCCGTCCGCTGATATCCTTCATTTCGCCGCGCTCGTCGCCGCCGATTATCTTATGATTCCAACCAGGCTGGATAAACTGGCTGTTAATGGAGTTCGGGATGCGCTTCAAACCATGACTGCTTTGAAGCGCACACGACACTGCCAAGTGGCTGGCATCCTGCCTACCTTCTACGAAAGGGTGACTCTGGAAAGCCACGAACAACTTATCCACCTGGTGCAGAGCTTTGGCAAGTTGGTGCCGCTACCCATCCCGCAAGACACTCAATGCAGAGTGGCAAGCCGTTATGAGAAGACCCTCTGAGAGCACGCACCCAACACGAAGGCCTTGATCGGATACGAACAGGGCAATCGTAGGGCGGGAGGCTATCAACAACTTCTAGAAAGGGTAAGGGAATGGCTATGAAGAATGAAGCCAAGGGATTGACCAATTTTGATATTTTATCCGGCGTTGATCCGGCCGTTGAGTCGTTGCTAGGCCAGGTGCAGCGCCGCCAGGCCGAAGCGCACCTTCCTAAAAATGAACGGTCGCAGAAGAAGAGAGAGCGTGAACGCGCCCAACGCCGCAAGCCCAACCGGATCAACCTCGATCTACCACAGGACTTGAAGAAGCGCTTAGAACTCCTTGCGAAGAAGGAAGGCGTGCCAATCAGCCAGTTGGTTGCCTTCTTACTTTACGAACCGATCCACCAATTAGAGGAGCGGACGATCAGCCTATGGGTCTATAAGATCGCCTCAGGCTGCCCGAAGTTCGAATGCAATTTGGATCTGAAACGCCGCGCGGAAGAGGTTGCGAGGAATCAGTGATCACAATCAAAGCCCACTTTATGTTATGCATTGAGTACTTGGTAATAACAAGATGGGAAAATAGTACGATTACTGTTGAAGCACTGCTTTCCCGCTATTTGATAGCAGCACCAGATAGATACGAAACAGCAGGAATAAAATCAGCCTAGCTAAAAACTCTGTACCCGAGGAGTGAGGCTGTATAGTAGGGAGCGGTGATAAGCGGTTAAAGCGTTCTGGTGTTCGTGAAAAATCCGCGCTTTTTAACTAGGACGAGCCATCCAATCGACTTGACCTGCAAGGGGGTCCACCTTCTGTACGATCTTTTGCTTGGATTGAAAATGAGAGGTGTTACGCTTGCTTATCAGTCACTATTTGGATGGGGTTTGAACCCCCGTACGTCTGATTATTCAGTCAGAATGAACACACTTGAAATGGTCCTTCTAGGGTGATCTGGTTCACTGCCCTCTGGTCATACTAATGCCTAGATTTATGGATCGGATGAATGAACGTATAAAGTGTGCTCTTAGTTATCGTTCCGTACAGTTGACGGGAATCTGGAGAAAGCGCGCAAGATGCTCCAGTCAGAAGGCTTCATCCCTAACATACTGGGCAAGAGCAGGGGCGACCGGCAAACGCAAGGGGATGAGCACATCGACCGGCAGCTATTGATATGACCAAAATGGCAATAAGACCATGTAAACGCTCATATCAGGTTTACGCATCTTACCGCCAGTTAGAATTTCAAGTAGAATAAGCCTCGTTTTGCCGCCTTGTTCCCATAGAGAAGTCTCTATGGACTATTTTCTCTTATCTCTCGTCGCCGGCATCTGTTTGCCAGGAGATTAAGGCTGCTTATGGATCTGAAAGAATGTCGCGTCCTGGTAACCCCCACCACTTTCGGAACGTCGGACCCGCACCTGCGCCTGGAGCTGGAAGCTCAGGTTGGCGAAGTGGTCTATAACCACACTAGCAGGCCGCTCAAGGCTGCCGAGCTCCGGGAACTGATCCCGGCTGTGGATGGGTTTATCGCCGGGTTGGACGAAATCTCCGGCGAGGTCATCGAAGCTGCCCGCCGGCTAAAGGTAATTGCCCGTTACGGGGTGGGAGTGGATAATATAGATTTGCCAGCGGCCCGCCAACGCGACATCCTAGTCACGAACACCCCCGGCGCTAATTCGAAGGCGGTGGCGGAATTGGCGGTAGGTCTGATCTTGTCCCTGGCGCGCAACATCCCGCAGGCCTCTCTAGAGACCAAATCCGGTGGCTGGCCGCGCCTGGCAGTTTTCTCGCTGGAGGGCAAGACGGTGGGCCTTTACGGCCTGGGCGCGATTGGCAAGCAGGTTGCTCGCCGCTTAGCCGGTTTTGATTGCGCCATTTTGGCTTACGACGTGGCGGAGGACCGCGATTTTGACGCTGTGCACAGCGTTATTCTATGTTCGCAGGCGGAATTGTTGGAAAAATCCGACTTCGTCTCCTTGCACTGCCCGGTTTTGCCCGAAACGCGCGGCCTAGTAAACGCGGCGTTTTTAAAACGAATGAAGCCAGGCGCTTTCCTGGTTAACACCGCCCGCGGCGAGCTGGTCAATGAAGCCGACCTGCTGGCGGCGCTACTAAGCGGGCGCTTGCGCGGCGCCGCCCTGGATGTCTATAGCAAAGAACCGCCTGGCGCAGACCACCCATTAATGCAGCTTCCACAAGTGATTGCTACTGCGCACATGGGCTCGCATTCGGACGGCGCCACCAATGCCATGGGCCGAATGGCGCTCGATGACTGCCTGGCTGTGCTGCGGGGAGAGGCGCCCAGGTATCTGGTGAGGTGAAAATGGATAAACAAGAAACCCTTAAGCGAATTTTAGAACTTGGTTTGTTAGCCGTGATCCGTGGTCCCTCAGTGGATTTAACGGTAAAGATGGTGGAAGCCCTTATTCGTGGCGGGGTATGCGGGATCGAGATTACTTACTCCACTCCAGACGCCGAAGAAGTGGTCCAGCAGCTCGACCAGCGTTTTGGGGAAACAATTTTGTTGGGCATGGGCACCCTCACCAGGCTCGAGCAGGCTGAAACTGCCAAAGCTGCCGGGGCGAAATTCCTGGTCAGCCCGCACTGCCGCCCAGAACTGGCTCAAGCCATGGTTGCCAGCGGTTTGGTAACCATGGTGGGCGCGTTCACTCCGACAGAGGTCGAAAATGCCTACCGGCTTGGCAGCGACGTGGTCAAGATTTTTCCTGGATCGCTGTCCGGGCCAGCTTATATCAAGGCGTTGAAAGGTCCTTTCCCCCACATCCCGATGATGCCCACCGGTGGGGTATCCGCCGAGAATGTGGGCGATTGGTTTGCCGCTGGTGTCGTGGCGGTAGGCGCCGGCAGCGAATTGTGCCCGCTGCAATGGGCGAAAGAAGGTCGCTTCGACGAAATCACTCAGCGGGCGCGAGAGTTTTGTTCAGCGGTGGAAAGCGCTAGGCCTCGCTGAACCTGCGCAATTTGATCGAAAGCAGGCTTTAAGCTCTCATACAGGCCGGCATAGATCGGGTAAAGCTGATCGTAAACAGTTGCTTCCTTGGCGATAGGGGAATATAGTGATCCAATTGTGATCAGGTCACCGGCCGATTCAAAAGAAGAGATCCCCCCCACTCCAAGCATTGCCCAAAAAGCCGCTCCAAGACAGGACGTCTCCCCCCATGCCGGCGCCAACAGGTTCCGGTTTAGCGTGCTGGCGATGATCTGCGGCCACAACTCGGAGTGGGTAAACCCTCCGGAGGCACGCACCTCGCCGATATCTCCCACCAATTCAGATAAGATCTCATTCAGGCTGCGCAGGCGGAAGGCCACCCCTTCCAGCAGGGAGCGGGCTATATGGCGGATGTCATGCTGGAGGGTCAGTCCAAAAAATACCGCCCGGGCGTTGAGATTCCAATTGGGGCTGCGCTCACCGGCAAAGAAGGGTAAACAAATCAATCCATTTGCCCCTGTTTCCACCTGCCCAGCCAGGGTGATCAGATCATCGAAGGATACTTCTGACTTGTTTGGGGATGCTGAAAACGTCTGGTTGAGGGCATCCTTCAGCCAGGAGAGCGTGATCCCGCCATTATTAATCGCGCCTCCGACCAACCAGTGACTCTCATCGATCGCATAGCACCACAAGCGACCCTGCTTATCCAGGGTAGGCTGGCCGGCAACGATGCGAAATGCCCCGCTGGTCCCAATCATACAGGTGGCCTGCCAGGGGTTCACAGCGCCGGCCCCGAAATTTGAGTTGGTAGCGTCTGAAGAGCCAAGCACGGCCGGCGTTTGAGAGGAAATACCCATTGCTTTTGCCAGGGAAGGATCTAAGCTCCGAAAGGTCTTAAGTGGACTGCTTGGTTGGGCCAGATGGTCTGGCCTGATCCCCGCCACTTCTAAAGACAAGGAGTTCCATTTCAAAGTGTGCGTATTCAATAAGCCGGACCCGGAGGCAAGCGAGTAATCCACGACTTCCTGCCCGGTTAATTTCCGGAACACAAACTCTTTGGCAGTGATGAAGCGGGCGGCTTGTGCGAATAAAGCAGGATGTTCCTGGCGCAGCCATAGGATTTTATACAATGGGTACATCCCGTGAGCCGGGCAGCCGGTTTGATTGTAGAGCTCGGCAGCCTGGGTGGATTGCCGGACAGCCTGGGCTCCAGGGGCGCCTCGCCCGTCAGCCCAGGTGATTACGCCGGTTAATGGATTTCCTGAGTGATCTAGCGCAATCAAGCTATGCATTGCTCCGCCAATGCTCAAGCCAGCGCAACCGGTAGCCTTTACACCAGACTGCTCGATCGCTGAACGCACAGAACAAACCATTCCGGCCAGTAGCGAATCGGGGTCCTGCTCATTCCATTTTTGCTGGGTAGTGCTGCTGGCATAGTCGCTGGTCCCAAAACCCAGGATATGGGCTTGTGAATCGACCACCACGCACTTACAGCTTCCGGTGCCCAAATCGATGCCCAGAAACCAGCCTTCATTATCTTGGGAGTTGCTTCGCCGCCCTGCTCTTTGATTCGGCATAGCCCTTTCCTCCTCAAGCTGAAATCCTGCTATTAAAGGTATTTAGAGTGTGAAAAAGCCATATTCTATCTATCCGGACGGCTAGCGGGGCTAATCTTTGGGCCAGACGATGCTGCCGCCGGCATTCATGGCCAGATTGCCTCCGTCCACCGGGAGCAAGACACCGGTCACCGCCCTGGCCGCGTCGGAACACAGGAACACAGCCACGCCCATGAAATCTTCGGGATCCAGCAGACGGCCGATCGGAATGCCAGCCAGGAACCGCGGCATGGCGGTTTCTTCCAGCTTCGGATCGGCGATGAGCTGGTTCTTCAACCCTGGGGTTAAGACCTGGCAGGGGAGGATGGCATTGACCCGGATGCCCTCACTGGCATACTCCAGGGCCAGCTCTTTTGTCATTTGGTGGACGGCCGCTTTGGCGCAGCTATAGGCGAAATTACCGCGTCCCAGGCTGGAAGCGCCAGCAATCGATCCAATGTTTAAGATCGCTCCCCCGCTGCCCTGCTTAAGCATGCGGCGAATGGCTTGTTGCGAACATAAGAAATAACTTGTCAGGCAAATGGCCAAGGTCTTATTCCAGCCTTCCAGGCTTAACTCGTGCGGCCTTTGGCGGGGGAACCAGAAGGGGACATTCACCAGGACATCCACTTTCTCAAAGACTTTATCGCTCTCAGCGAACAGGTTTTCGACTTCCTCAGGCCGCGATACATCGCAGTGGACAGCAATTGCTTTTGAACCGTATTCCTGGACCTCTTCCACTGATTTTCTGGCGCCATTGTCATCAATATCTGCAATGACCAGGTTGGCACCGAATTGAGCGAAGGCGGAAGCTATCGCGTGACCGAGGCCACCATTAGCCCCACCACCGGTGACCACTGCCACTTTTCCGGTCATATTGAATAATGTGTTGTTCATTTTCATCAGCCTCCTGAGCGTCCTTGTATAAGCCTTCAATTCGAACAAAAAATTGTGCAGAATGTCTCTAAGCAATTGTGTGCACGCAAAAGATGTCAGATAGCCAAGGGTAGAGCGGAACGTAGATTGCAT
>CAZGIX010000218.1:0-7455 GCA_964525785.1 uncultured Anaerolineaceae bacterium | reverse complement strand
GGCCGAGCAGGCGATGGCAGCCCTCAAGCGTATGGCCGTTCCGCACGTACGTGTCCGGCGCGACGGACATTTGCAGGAAGTTACCGCGCGTGAGCTGGTCCCAGGCGATATTATCCAACTCGAGACGGGGAATACCGTCCCGGCCGACGCCCGACTGTTGGAAACGGCTAATTTGCGAGTTCAGGAAGCGGTGCTGACCGGAGAATCGGAGGCGGTTGAGAAGGATCCCGCCCCGCTGGCCGAGGAAAACCCTCCGTTAGGTGACCGGATCAACTCCATTTATATGGGGACGATCGTCACGTATGGCCGCGGCGTAGCCCTGGTGACCGATACAGGGATGGGGACCCAATTGGGAAAGATCGCCAACATGCTCCAGTCGGTAGGCATTGAAAAAACACCTCTCCAGCGCCGGCTCGAACAGCTTGCTCGCGGACTGGCGTTGGCCGCTCTGGTGCTGGTCGCGATCGTCTTTGTCCTGGGCTTGCTCCGTGGTGAGAATTGGATTGATATGTTTCGCGTGTCTGTTGCTATGGCAGTGGCGGCTGTTCCGGAGGGGCTGCCTGCCGTGGTCACGATCGCGCTGGCGCTCGGCGCCCAACGTATGCTTAAACGCAACGCGCTGATCCGTAAGCTGCCCGCCGTAGAAACACTCGGTTCGGTCACAGTCATCTGCTCCGATAAGACCGGCACGCTCACCCAGAACCGTATGACGGTAACCGTGGTGGATGTAGCAGAACATTCGCTCAACATGCAAGAGCGTTTACGCAGTTTTAGCCCAACCGTTAGACAAGAGGACCCGGTTGAACCGCTGCTTCGGGAAAGCCCAGCTATCATTCTTACACTCGCGGCGGGCGCCTTGTGCAACGATGCCGTGCTCGAGGCGATACAGAGCGAACCGGGGACGTTTTCCAGCGTCGGGGACCCAACCGAAGGTGCGCTGGTGATTGCCAGTGCACGTGCGGGGTTGTGGAAAACCGAATTAGAACAGGCGTTTCCGCGGGTGGCCGAACTGCCGTTCGATTCGGACCGCAAGCGGATGACGACCGTTCACCGCCCAAATCCGGACCTTGTGCCCGACCTGCTCAACCCTTATCAGGATGAACGCCCAGATTTTTTTGAGCCGGGCCATTTCCTGGTGATTACCAAGGGCGCCGTTGACAGCCTGCTGGAGGTTTCGAACCGTGTTTGGTCGGGCGGACAGACAGAACCGCTGGATGAAGACTGGCGCGGGCGCATCCTCAAGGCCAACAATGATCTGGCTGAGAAAGGGATGCGCGTTCTGGGTCTTGCCTATTGCCAGAGCGATACGGCTGACCCGGTTGAAAGTAATCTGATCTTTATTGGACTCGTGGGCATGATCGATCCGGCTCGGCCTGAAGTTAAGAACGCTGTGCAGGAAGCGAAAGCGGCGGGCATCCGCCCGGTGATGATCACGGGAGATCACCCGCTGACCGCCGCTTACATCGCCGAGGAATTAGGCATCGCCCAGAACAGGAAGACTCTCACCGGACGTGACCTGGATGCGATGACCATTGAACAACTGGAAGATGTGGTTGAAGACGTGCCGGTTTACGCCCGCGTCTCTCCTGAGCACAAGCTGAAGCTGGTCCAGGCGCTGCAACACCGCGGGCATATTGTCGCGATGACAGGCGATGGCGTCAACGACGCGCCTGCACTCAAGAAGGCGGAAATCGGCGTGGCCATGGGGATCACCGGCACCGATGTTTCCAAAGAAGCCTCCGACATGATTCTGTTAGACGATAATTTTGCTACCATCATCGCTTCTGTGAAAGAAGGCCGGAGGATCTACGACAATATCCGCAAATTTATCAAGTACACCATGACCTCCAACGCAGGGGAGATTTGGGTGATGCTGCTTGCACCGTTCATCGGCATGCCGCTGCCGCTTACTTCACTGCAAATCCTGTGGGTAAACCTGGTAACGGATGGCCTGCCCGGACTGGCATTGGCCATCGAGCCTGCCGAGCGATCGGTCATGCAGCGCCCGCCCTACCCACCCCGCGAAAA
This sequence comes from uncultured Anaerolineaceae bacterium, assembly GCA_964525785.1. Lineage (GTDB taxonomy): Bacteria > Chloroflexota > Anaerolineae > Anaerolineales > UBA4823 > JAQBDA01. The sequence goes on along the minus strand of CAZGIX010000218.1, from coordinate 5,427 downwards.
CATATTTGGGCGTGGGATGGGGCGCGACATCCTGTGGATCGGCCTGTTGATGGGGTTGGTCTCGCTGGGCGTTGGCTTTATGTATTATCGGATGAGTCCATCCGCCTCTCCGGCGGTGTGGCAGACGGTCACCTTCACTACGCTCACGCTGGCCCAGATGGGGAATGCTCTAGCAACCCGCTCCGATCGGGATACCCTGTTTCAAATCGGTTTGTTCTCAAACAAGGCTATGGTGGGTTCCGTGCTGTTGACGTTTGTCTTGCAATTGGCAGTGATATACGTGCCCTTCCTCAATCGAGCCTTTTCCACTACCCCGCTCAGCCTGCGAGATCTGCTGATCAGTCTCGGTTTCAGCGTCATCGTCTTTTTTGCTGTCGAGTTGTTCAAATGGATCCGGCAGCGGCGGAAATAAATGGATGACAGAAGTAATATTAGCTTGAGAACCTATGCAACCTAAAACAGACTCACCGCTCAGCGGCATGGAGCAGTTCCACCGCTTGCTGCAGGAGCGGACAAACACTGGCTTTTTCGTTGAGAGCCGCGAAAGCCGCCCCCGAAGCGCTGACGACCGGCCAGATTGCGGTACAGCAAGCTACTTAACGCTGCTGACAAATACCGTTTTTCTACCTTGACATCTGTCAAGACATTCCAAGACGACGTCTTGTCCAACGTCGGGAAGGCGATTTTGACTTAGGGGACCGCAAGATTAGATGTCTGGACAGGATGGGAAATCGAGTGAACAAATAACTAAAATTATGCTATATTGATAAAAGATGAGAATCACCTTTTAGAGCCATGGGAGGGGGACCGGTTAATCACGCCTGTGCTTCCTACAAAAGATGATCCGGGAGTAGGGATGAAAAAGAACTGGTGGAACAGCCTGCGGACCAAGATCATCGCCTGGTCTTTCGTTCCAACGGTGATCATCCTATCCGCAGTAGCCTGGTTCATCTTCTTTTCTTACCAAAAAGTGCTGGAGGAGTTGTCCATCAAGCAGGATTGGGCGATTATCCAATCGAATGCAGTAAAGTTTAACGCGGCCATAGCAAATCTGGTTAATCCCATTGTGCTCCCGATCATCCTGGATATCGATATTCAAAAAGAAACGCCGGTCGAAGTACGCGCACAGAATATCCTTGACCAGGCAAAGAACCTTGACGTTTTTGATGGGGGTATTTATTTTCTCGATCGACAGGGAAAGGTATTCAAAACCCGACCAGAGCAGTCACATCTGCTTGACCAAGATTGGTCTGGCGCCCCCGATTTTCGTTTTATCAAAGCTAATCCAGGCAGAGCTGCATTTACTGATCTCCGTCCTGGTGGTTCATCCGGGCAAGAAATCATTTGTCTGGCCCAATCGATGAACGACCAGCAAGGGGAATTCATCGGAGCGTCTTATTACTGCTTTACAATCTATCCGCCCGCCCAGAACAGTTTCTATACAACATTGACCCGGTTGGATCTGAGTCCGGAGATATTTATCATGGATGGGAACCAACGCATCCTGTATTCCCCGGATCCATCTCAAGTGGGCAAAGATATATCGGGTGAAGCATATATCCAACAGCTACTTCAAGCTCAGGATATGAGCATCCGGTTCCGAAAAGGGACCGAGGATACGTTGATTAGCTATAATCCGGTGGATAACGTGGTCAACGATAGGAACCGCTGGATTATCATCAAAGAGCAGAGCTGGGCTGAGATCATGGAGCCTACTCTGCCCTACACGCAGCTCCTGTTCGCCCTGCTGGCGTTGGGGGTGATCGTGCCAGTGCTGGTAACTGCTTTCGGCGTCAGGCACATCACCAATCCAATCCAGAAATTGATTCGGGCTGCCGAGCAGGTGACTGCAGGACAGTTTAAGCAACGAATTGAAGTTAAAACAGGTGACGAAATTGAGACCCTGGCCGAACAGTTTAACTTAATGTCGGCAGAGTTAGACGAATCGTATTCTTCCCTGGAGAAGAAAGTCGCCGACCGCACCCGGGAGTTGGTGATCCTGAACTCGATTATCTTAGTCGCCAGCCATTCGCTGGATATCGAGGATATTCTCGATGATGCACTGGATAAAACGGTCGAGCAGATGGGCTTTAATGCGGGTGCAGCTTTCCGGCTCGAATCAGACCCAACATCAACCCTGCTCATGGCTCATCAGGGCATTGAGCCAGCCGTTGCCATCGATCTTGTGAACAGGTACGCCATCACGAGCCAGATGGACCCAACAGTATACCCCAAGGAAGTCACTGCATTTGGCGTCGAAGACTTACGTGATGAAAAGCTAAAAGACCAGTTATCACAGCTCGGCTTCCAATCGCTCGTCTTTATTCCGCTCTCAACAAAGGGCCGTGAGCTGGGTTTCTTTATCCTGGGGAAGCGTGAAACAGGCAGCCTATCCCCCGAAGAGCTCTCTCTGCTGAGCTCGATTGGCAAACAAATCGGTGTAGCAATGGAGAATGCCCGTTTATATGAACAGGCAGAACAGGCAGCCATTTCGGCAGAGCGGCACCGCCTGGCGCGTGAGCTGCATGATGCGGTCACACAGACACTCTTTTCTGCCAATCTCATCGCCGACGTGATCCCCCGTATCTGGAAACGCAATCCAGAAGAAGGAATGAGTAACCTGGAGGAGCTGCGCGTTCTGACGCGCGGTGCTCTGGCAGAAATGAGGACATTACTGCTGGAGATGCGCCCCGAATCTTTGGAGCGAGCTGATCTCAAATCTCTGCTCAGCCAGCTGGCGGATGCATTTATCAGTCGCGTCCGCGTCCCGCTGAATCTCGAAATCAATGGAGATTGCGAGCTGTCTCAAGAGGTGAAGCTTGTGTTTTACCGGATTGCCCAGGAGGCGCTGAATAACATCGCCAAACATTCGGGTGCCCGGCAAGTTGATGTTCATCTGGAATGCCAGCCCGGGCAGCTTACATTGCGTATCAAAGATGATGGACTTGGTTTTGAGCCCGATTCGCTTTCCCCAGGCCACATGGGAATCGCGATTATGCGCGAGCGGGCAAATTCGATTGGAGCCAGCTTGAAGATTGAAAGCCAGTTAAGCCAGGGCACCACCGTTGAGCTCGACTGGAGAACGGCACGGAAGGATTGAAGCGATGAATACTTCTCATACTATCCAGGTGTTGTTGGTGGACGACCATAACGTGGTGCGCAGCGGTCTGGCCACATTTCTGAGAGCCTATGATGATCTGGAGCTGGTGGGAGAAGCAAAAAATGGCCTGGAAGCTCTCAATCTCTGTCATAAAAAGCAACCGGATGTGATCTTGATGGATCTGAAGATGCCGGAGATGGATGGCATCGCCGCCACACGGGCGATTTTGGAAGACTATCCGGGTATTAAAATCATCGCCATGACCAGCTTCGAAGAAGAGGAGCTGGTGCATGGGGTACTGGCCGCGGGAGCGATCAGTTATCTGCTCAAGAATGTCACTTCTGACGAGCTGGCAAAGGCTATCCGGGAGGCGGTTTCGGGCAGATCGACGCTTTCCCCCGAGGCCGCCAGGGTGCTTGTTCAAGCAACTCGCCCAACGAAGCAGCCCTTGTTTGAACTGACGGAACGCGAGCGGGAAGTATTGAATCTGGTAGTGCAGGGGTACAGCAACCAGCAGATCGCCGAGACACTGGTCATCAGCCTCGCCACCGTAAAAGCCCACATCAGCAGCATCCTCTCGAAGCTGCAGGTCTCCAGCCGGGCAGAGGCGATCTCGTACGCGATTAAGCATAAATTAGTTTCTCTCTAACAGGACTAATCGGTTCTGTCAAACCTCAAACCCTGGCTGCTCGGGATTCTCCTACGCAGCTCGTCGCCGAAGAGAGAAAACATATGAACTTTAGCAACAGATATCCCACAACACTGCTGGTGTTTCTCGTATCGTTATTGACTGCGTGCTCTCCGGCAGCTACACCTTCTCCAACTGTCCCGACAATTATTTCCATCACTGCTACACCTGTTGCCACTGCCGCACTTGAACCTACGACCCCCTCCACTCCGAGCAAGTATGCGATTACGGATGTGGCGATCGTTGATGTTGAAATCGGGACTGTGGTTCCCGGTCAGACGGTCATCGTCGTGGACGATCGGATCGACCGGATCGGCCCGCAGGGTAAGATTGCTATCCCTACAGATGCTGAAACGATCGATGGGCATGGGCTCTACCTGATGCCCGGCCTAGTCGATGCGCATGTCCATTACCTTGAAGCCCCTGTGTTTGGGCGTTTAATGATTGCCAACGGGGTTTTGCTCGTGCGGGACATGGGCATGCCAAATGAATACATCCTGAAAATGCGCGATGAACTGAACCGGGGCGATACGCTCGGACCGGAAATGATCGCCACGGGTGCGATCCTGGATGGGGACCCGCCTCTGATTCCACAGATCTCGATGGGCGTCCGGACGCCCAAGGAGGGACGGGCAGCGGTGCGCCAGCAATCAGACGCAGGCGCGGATATGATCAAGGTCTACGCTACCCTGGATAAAGAAACCTACCTGGCGATTCTGGATGAAGCCCATAAATTTGGGCTCAAGGTTGTCGGGCACATACCGGATTCCATTTACATTGAAGATGCCGCAGCAGCAGGACTGGCAAGCAGCGAACACTGGTACGGATTTGAGAAAGCGATCGCCAGGCTGCTGGGGGAGCCGGTCTCGTTCACTTTCAGTGGCATGGGTTCAGACCTGGCTTATTTGCAACGTCTGGATGATGCTGACCCTGCGGCATTACAAGATTTCTATCGACGGCTGCGGGCGAGCGGTCTGACAGTCGTGCCCACAGTGGTTGTTTACAAGGCGTTCCCAGATATCGATACATTCGATGTAGGCGACATATCCCATAGCGAATATATTTCGCCCAATCTTCTATCTATGTGGAAATCTATATGGTCCGGACAAAGCATGGAGGAATTTGTCTGGCAGAGCTGGGCTCAAATGGTCAACCAGTTTAACCAGGCGGGGATACCGCTGATGGTAGGTACGGATCTGATGGTCCCCGGCATCATCCCCGGCTATTCCGTCCACGAAGAGATGGCGATCTGGCAAGAGGCTGGTATCCCGGCTGCGGATGTGCTGCGCAGCGCAACCATCGTGCCGGCGCAATTCATGGGTTTGGGTGATCGCCTGGGCAGTATTCGTGAAGGCAAGACGGCTTCTATGGTCCTTCTAGGGGCCAATCCTTTGGAAGACGTTCATAACGCCCAGCATATCGAGGGTGTTTTCCTGCGCGGAGAACACTTCAGTCGTGAAGACTTAGATCGACTTCTTGTTGAGGCAAAGGATTTGGCGCAGCGTTCAACCCCTTGAAACATTATCGTGAAATATACTACCTTGGTATAAGGAGAAGCACCTTTCGTATAAGAAAAAATACAATCCAAAGGATAACCTGCAACTCCTCGGCGGATGGATGCGCCCGAGGAGTTTTTCTT
>CAZGIX010000217.1:0-7491 GCA_964525785.1 uncultured Anaerolineaceae bacterium | reverse complement strand
TGCTCTCCATCGGCCGCTGTGTGCAAGTCTCGATAACATCGCAAATCGAGAGCATGGGCACCAACCTGATCTACGTCTCACCGGGCAGCACCAGCGAGGCTGGGGTACGCAGCGCCGCAGGCTCAGCAGGTACATTGACCACTGACGATGCTGATGCGCTGAGCAGCCTGTCGAACGTGGTGGCGGTCGCTTCAGAGACAAACAGCTTCGTGCAGGTGGTTTACAAGAGTGCCAATACCAACACACGCCTGGTGGGCGCCACACCCGATTATGCTGCCGTCAGCGACATGACCCTAGAGGATGGTGAATTCTTTACCGAGGATCAGGAAAACGCCCGCTCCCTGGTGGTCGTGCTGGGCAACTCTGTCGCCGAAGACCTGTTCGGGAGCACTGCCGGTGTGGTTGGGCAGAAGGTGCGAATGAACGGGCAGCCGTATAAAGTGATCGGTGTGCTGGAAAGCAAAGGCGGCACCGGATTTATGAACCAGGATGACCAGGTGTTCATCCCGCTCTCCACCGCCCTGAAACGCCTGGTGGGTGGCTCCCGCTTCCGCGGCGCAGCCGTGATCAGCCAGATTACCGTCAAAGCCAGCGACGCAGATGCTGTCGAGCAGCTGGTGAACGATGTCACCCTGCTGATGCGTGAGCGCCACGAGACGGTCGAAGGGGCGGATGATTTCACGGTCACCAGCCAGGAATCCACCCTGGACGCCGCCACTGAGGTAGCGGATACCCTGACCATCTTCCTGGGCGGCATCGCCGGAATCTCGCTCATGGTCGGCGGCATCGGCATCATGAACATCATGCTCACCACGGTCACCGAGCGCACACACGAGATCGGGCTGCGCAAAGCGGTCGGCGCCAAACGGCGCGACATCATGCTGCAGTTCCTGGTCGAATCGATGGTGCTCAGCCTGCTAGGCGGCTTGATCGGCGTGGCAATCGGCTGGGGCATCGCCCGCCTGATGGGGCAGATCCAGTTCAGCGGCAGCACTATCACCCCGATGGTCGGGCTGGACAGTATCCTGTTGGCAACACTTTTCTCGATGGGGGTGGGACTCTTCTTTGGCATCTACCCGGCTACGCGTGCTGCCCGCCTGCAGCCGGTGGAGGCCTTGCGTTACGAGTGATTATAATTAAATCTAAAGGTCTTCAAGACCTTTGAGATTTTGAAAGTCGAGGTTTTTTAGGAGTTTGAGATGTCTTGGAAGCGCGTATTCTACACTTTGTTGGTAGTGGTCGTTGCCGGTGTCTCCGCCCTCGCCGGGGTGTTGGCGGGTGGACTGGCAGTTTACCGGGCTGTGCGCCAGGGCCAGCTGGAGAGCTTGAATTCACTGGCGCAGCCATTGGATGCAGTTCCCGTTAGCAGCGAAAGCCCCGGGATGACTCTGGTGTACGACACCACTGATATCGAGACCAGCATCACCCAGGCCGTGCAGAATGTCGGCCCGGCAGTGGTCACCGTGGTTGGCACGGTCCCTGGACAGATGACGTTCTTCGGGCAGACTGGCGATTCGACGGTGAGCGGCAGCGGCGTCTTTATCGCGGAGGATGGCTATATCCTGACCAACAACCACGTGGTAGAGGATGCCAGCCAGCTGCAGGTCATTCTCTCGGATGGAAGCCAGCAGGATGTGACCCTGGTTGGTACCGATATCTATGCCGACCTGGCTGTACTGAAGATGGCAGGCGCAGTCCCCGCGGTAGCAGTCCTGGGCAACTCGGAAGTCCTCGACCCAGGCGAGACGGTGATCGCTATCGGCTCGCCTTTGGGCGACTTCAAGAACTCCGTCACGGTAGGCGTTGTCAGCGCGACCGGACGGTCAATCGATAGCGGTCAGGGGTACCAGATCGAAGGCTTGATCCAGACAGATGCTGCCATCAACGAAGGCAACTCGGGCGGTCCGCTGGTCAATTTAGCAGGGGAGGTGGTTGGCATCAATACCCTGGTGGTACGCGGCAGTGGCAGCGGGACGGTTGCTGAAGGCCTGGGATTTGCCCTGCCGGTTAACACTGCCAGGGCGGTCGCCGAGCAGATCATTCAAAAGGGGTATTACTCACGCCCTTACATGGGTATCCAGTGGCAGACTGTTTACCCCTATCTTGCCCGGCGCTACAACCTGCCGGTGGAGTGGGGTGTTTATGTGACCGAGGTGGTCGCCAACAGCCCGGCCAGTGAGGCCGGCTTGCGCCAGGGTGACATTATCACCAAAATTGGAGATGTGTCTATCGACGAGACGAACTCTTTCATCAACGCTTTGTACAAATATCAGCCTGGCGACCGGGTAACCGTGGACGTGGCCCGGGAAAGCCAGACATTTCAGGTAGAAGTCACCCTGGGTGAGACAAATTCAGGATAACAACAGGCCATCTCCTAAACACGGGGTTTTGGGGCCTGCTTCACGGCTTTGCCACCAAGCACACCCCAAACCTTCATGTTCGGCTCTCATTGCCGGGGCGGAGAGCCGCTTCGCCGGTTCGCAAAGACCAGCAGCCCAATCCCAATCAGGACGGCGATTACCCCGTAGATAGCCCACTTAACCTGCCCGGTCATAAAACTTCCCGGCAGGAGATTGATCCCCTGCAGGAACCAGACACCGCCGGCCAGGATGAGCAAGGCTGCCAGTATGTTCAGAATAGGTTTCATTTTATAGTGTTGGGCGGGTGGTCAATAAAACACCGTTTTGTGATGGGTCGGAAAGCAGCACCCGATTGCGTATTTGACTGGTTGGCACTCCTGCGCCATCCAGGCGCGCCAGGACTTCATCCAGGGCGCGTTGATCCGGCAACTCGACGGTGAAATAGCGCAGCCCGAGCGCATCTGGCGGCGGGGGTGGCGCGCCTTCCCCCTGCCAGTTGTTCAGCCCAACGTGGTGGTGGTAGCCGCCTGCAGACACGAAGGCAGCCCGAAAGGATTTTGCTACGCCCATCACATCAAAGCCGATCAGACCGTGGTAAAAGTCCACCGCCTCATCGATGTTGCGGACATGCAGGTGGACGTGGCCAATACGAGTCTCCGGTGGTACTGGCACATCCAGACGGTCATCTTCCCTCAAGTGGGTGAAAAGCGCTTTAATGTCTAACGGCTCGCGGCCATCGCTTAATGTGCCGTCCGCCCGCCGCGTGACGTATTCACCGCTCGCCATGCTCCAGGAGCCATCCTCCGGCGATTCGGTGTACAGCTCGATGCCGTTGCCTTCGGGATCGTCCAGGTAGGTGGTCTTGGTCATGATGTGGTCGGTGGGGTAGTTGGGATACTCGACGGCAAACAAACGCGCCATGGCGCGCGCCAGCTCGCGGCGATCGGGGAACAAGATTGCGAAGTGATACAGACCGGTCACGCGGTGATAGCGATGGTAGCCGGGTCGCTGCGACAACTGCACCAGGTCGGGTCCACCGGCGCCTAAACCGGCTGATTCGCCCTCTCTCCAGTGAAGCTGGAGGCCAAGCATATCGCTGTAAAAATGCACCTGGCGGTCCAGATCAGCCACGTTCAGGGCGACCGCCCCTATGCGGGTCTCCGGGTGGATAGAGATGCCGGGCTCAGGTCTGGTTTGTATGCTGGGGTTCATTGAATAGATTTCCTCTTCCTTTCACCAATACAAATAACGACTGTAGCTAATACTACAATTGTAGTATAAATTATCCAAGTTATGCATTTCAGGGGAACCTGATTACCCGTTTGCAACTCTAAAATCTCGACTCTTCCCCCTCTCAATCCCCCGATCTCCCATTCTCCAACTTTAGCGTTATCGTAAACATCGCCCCTTCGCCCGGCGCGCTCGCCGCTGTGATCGTCCCCCCATGCGCTTCCACAATTGACCGGGCGATCGCCAGGCCGAGACCCGACTCGCCGTTCGAGCGGCGGGCGCTGTCGCCGCGGTAGAAGCGGTCGAAGATGTGCGGCAGGTCATCAGGTGGGATGCCGCTGCCGCTGTCGCGCACCCGTATATGCACCTGGTCACCTGCCTGTGTGGCTGATAGGCTGATCTCGCCCCCCGCCGGTGTATAGCGGAAGGCATTCAGTATCAAATTATCGAGCACCTGCGCCATGCGTTCGACATCGATGCCTATATCCCGCAAGCTCTCTCCAGGCTCCACCCGCAGGGTGATGTTTGCCTGCTGGGCAGCGACCGCGTGGCGGGCCGCCACGCGCTCCAGGAGCGAGCGCGGATTGGCAGGCTGCCGGTAGAGCGGCATCTCACCTGCATCCACCAGGGACAAGGTGCGCAGATCATCCACCAGCCGGTTGAGATGGTGGGTTTCCTGGTGCAGGATTTCATAGACCTCCGGTGTACCCTGCAGCTTCCCGTCGCTGAGCGCCTCGGCGTAGCCCGTGATGACGCTCAACGGTGAGCGCAGGTCGTGGGCGATGTCGGCGGTCATCTGGCGCCGCGCCCGCGTGGCTCGCTCCAGGTCGAGACTCATCTTGTTGAAAGATTCCGCCAGCTCTCCGAGCTCATCCTTGCTGCGCACTTTGACCTGCATCCCTAGTTTGCCTTTGGCGATCTCGACGGTGGCAATGGTCAGCTCTCGTATGGGGCGCGTCAGGGTAAGAGCCAGCAGGCTACCTAAGATCAAAGCCAGAGCGGCTGCCACCAGGGCGCTGAACAGGGTCGCGCGGTTGACATTCCTGAGGAACAAATCCTCCGCCGAATCGGGGATCCACTTCGGCGGGGTGCGCGCCAGCAGCAGCCAGCCCGCCGTCTCGCCATCAACAACCAGCGGGACGGCCTTCTCCAGGTCGGCATCGGCCAGCTTTTTGCCGGTCTGTCCTGGCGCTGCGCTGAACAAGACCGTCCGGTCCGCCCCCACCAGGGAGAAAGAGGTCCCTTCTCGGCGAAAATCCCTTCCTTCGATGAACTGCCCTCGCCCCTCAAAAGCAGATTCCAGGCGCCCGATCACACCCGTCCAATCGCGGTTGGTTTCGTAATAGTTAACCAGGCTGTTGACCAGGGCTTGCTGATCCCGGTTCAGGATAAACTCGGTGAAGGCGTTGCGCGTCCGGTGGCGGATGATAACTGCCACCAGGACGGAGCCGGTCAGGCCGATCAGCAGGAAAGCCAGGGTGAGCTTAACGATGATGGAGCGCATGGTGTACCCCAGGGTGGTTATTCACGGGATGTAAAGCGGTACCCGGCTCCGTAGACGGTTTCGATATAGCGCGGCTCTGCCGGGTCAGGCTCGACTTTGGTGCGCAAGTTGCGAATGTGGACATCGATTGTGCGCTCGTAGCCTTCATATGCCGCTCCCTGCAGACGATCGAGCAGCTCAAGGCGTGAGAAGACCCTGCCGGGGGCTGACATGAGGGTTGCCAGCAGGTCAAACTCCGAAGGCGTCAGGTCGACCAGTCGCTCCGCGACGCTGACGATGCGACCCGCCCGGTCCAGGGTGATATCGCCTGCCCGTAGGGTCTCCAGGTCGACGCGCTGCTTTTCCAGGCGGCGAAGCACGGCACGCACGCGCGCCGCCAGCTCGCGCGGGCTGAATGGCTTGGTGACGTAATCATCCGCGCCCAGCTCCAGGCCGAGCACCTTGTCGTTTTCTTCCAGCTTGGCGGTCAGGATGATCACCGGAGTATCCGCCTCGCGGCTGTAGGAGCGCATGAAGTCGTAGCCGCCCATCTCCGGCATCATCAGGTCGAGGATGATCAGGTCAGGCTTTTCATGGCGAGCAACGAACAGCGCCTCTCGACCGTCGCCTGCAGTGACGACGTTAAATCCCTCCTGATCGAGATAGGATTTCAGGAGTGTGCGCAGCTCCAGTTTGTCATCCACGACCAGGATTTTCTTTGCCATGTTCGTACTTTGACCTCGAAGGTTTCGGGTGTGTGCGACGGCGCAGCCGCCGCACACACCCGAAATAACAATTCATCAATCCACTCTACATTATATCCCCCGCCATTGGGTGGCGGGGGATAAAGGGGGAGAGGGATGACTTCACTTATATAGGCTGTGTGGTCTGGATTACCTCCAAATCTCTACACATCAGCATCGGAAGGTGAAGTCTCTGACGGTGTTGAAGGCAGCGCTGGCGCACCCTCATCCCAACCCCCGTGACCGCCATGGCGTCTGCCGAAGCTGCCTGGGCCGTCGAAGCCTTTCAACCAGCCCCTGGCGGACATATTCTCCAGGATCTGGTCCGCCTGCGCCTGGGTGATGATGCCGCTTTCGACAGCCTGATTGACGGCAGCCTCAAATGCGGACTGCATTGCGGAGCGGAAATCCTCGCTGTTAGACAAAGCATACTGTCCCTTCAGTAGGTCGGCTTTTTCCTGAGTCAAATTGCCGTTAGCCACTGCCTGGTCGATGCGGCTATTGAATGCGGTTGCGATAGCAGCCTGCAGTTCATCAGCAGAGATGCCCAGAGCATCCGCCAGGAGCGCCTGGTAATCGATGCCGTTCTCGCTCAGCCAGCTTCCCCAGCGCCCGCCGAAGGGATGAACGGCGCTGTTCTCGCGCATCTCTTCGGCCTGTGCCTGGGTGATCAGCCCGGCTTCGAGCGCCTGCTGGATGCCAGCCACTTTGGCCTGCGCATAGGCGGCGGTCAGCTCATCGACCGTGATCCCCAGCGCATCTGCCAGCCCTTCGCTGTTAGCTCCACTGCCGAAGTCTCTGCCGGTTCCCGGGCGGATTGAGCCGTCGGGACCTTGCGGCTCTGTGGTCGGTGCTTCTGGTGTAGGTGTTTGAGCGCTGGCGGAGCGGAAAGCAAAGGCTCCATATACACCCGCCAGGGCCACTGCCGCTACCAAGACGATCGTTATCAGCTTTTTATGACTCATTTGTATGGTTCTCCTTGTGTGAAATGTTGTATGTTGAAGATGTGATCCTCGGTGGATCTATCTGCAAGCATAACAAGCACCTGTTCAGAAATTGTTAAGAAGCAATTTGGATATTATTTGGTTTTATAACCATTAGACGCTATTCATTTTGGACGAGGAAAAACACGGATTTTACGGAAAAGTCATTTATGTTAAAGAAAAAGGGTATCTGCGGCAGAATACACCGCAGATACCCCAATATCTGTAGCGGAGGTAAGCAAATTCTGGCTACTTGACCGTCATCGACAGGTAGACGGCGTGAGCGTAGATCGTGAATTCTGCCGGATTCGATGCGCCTCCGCCCGGAGCCGGGTTAACCACGGTCACGGCTCCAGACCCGCCAAAGGCCACCTCCAATCCGTTCAGCGTCTCCCACAGGTCGCAGCTGCCATCGTTGGGGTTGTCTGCCACGGCTGTGGTGTTGACGGTGGTCGTGCTGGCATTGGCGGCGTCAGCGCTCAAAGGGCCGGTCTCCTGGTCTGGCGCTGCGCGCGTGTAGGAGGCCAGCCCTAGGGTTGGATAGGCTGCCAGGGAGCCGAGTATCCAGGCAAATAGTAAAGCGGCTGTTAATAATCTAGATTTGATCGACGACATTGGATGCACCCTCCTGGTGGCAATATTGACTTCCCCGCTGTTAATTGTACCAAGTAGGTATTATATAGATAATTAGT
>CAZGIX010000216.1:0-7719 GCA_964525785.1 uncultured Anaerolineaceae bacterium | reverse complement strand
GTCCCGCCGATTGCCGGCGAGCGATCCAGCAGGTAGACCTTGATGCCGGCCTCGGCCAGGTCCAGAGCGGCCTGCATGCCGGCGATGCCAGCGCCAACGACCAGCGCTGCGCCGCAAGGGGTTTTGCCGTTTCCGTTTCCTGTATCGTTAGAGGCCATAGTCAATCACTCCCCAACCCTGACGAGAGGCTCTATACCCGCTTTACTCAACACCGGGCGCGGGTCGATCAAATGCTTGGACCACCATTTCTTGGCGTCAGGCAATCCAAACGCCAGGCCGAGCAGCTCGGTAAAGTAAAACGCCGGCATCTTAGAATCCTGCGTCTGGCGCATCTCCAGGTTCACCTGGCACAGGGGACAGGCGCTCACCAGGGCGTCTGCACCGGCTTCGCGCGCCCGCTCCGCCAGGCGGCTGACCTGCTTTTGGACGATATCCGCGCGGGAGAGCGAGAGACCGGCTCCGCAGCAATCCGTGGCGTGCGACCAGGGCATGACCTCCGCTCCTATTGCCCGAAGCAGGTGAGCCATCACCTGCGGCTGGTCGGGGTCGTCGAATTGGGTGATGTGCGGCGGGCGCACCAGCAGGCATCCGTAGTAGGTGACCACCTTCAAACCCGCCAGGGGCTGCCGGACTTTGGCGGCGATGGCTTCGACCCCGTAATCTTCGTACAGCACCGCCATGGTGGGTCGAATGGCAACCTCGCCGGTGTACTGAAAGCCCAACATTTCCTCCAGCCGGGCGCGAGTCTCTGGCTGGTTGCGCATGGCATAGTCGGCGGCTCGCATGTGGTTGAAGCAGGCCGCGCACGGCGCTACCAGGTCGTGACCGGCTTTCTGCGCCAATGCCAGGTTGCGGGCGGAGAGGGCCAGGGGGAGGGTGTGGTCCAGCGCATGCGCCGATGATGCGCCGCAGCAGTTCCACCCCGACAGCTCGATCAGTCCCATATCTAGATGGCGAAAGACTGCTCGCGTGGACAGGCCGTATTCGAGTCCGGTGGAGTGCAGACTGCAGCCTGGATAGTATGAATAGTCCATAAGTTCGCTCCTGGGTAAAGCGCACTGACTTACAGCGCCTCACCTTGTCCTTCACCGGCTGACCGGCATTCCTTGAAGATGGCTTTCACTTGCCTGGCTGCCCCGGATCGCTCTGGCAGCAGCGGCACCTTGCCGCGCAGGAACAAGCCGGCACCTGCGCCCATGTCGTTCATCAATGGGGTATCCGAGAGCACTTTGAACAGCCCGAGCGTAAAGGCTTCGTGCGAGCGCCCCATGCGCTCCACCACGCCCATGAACAGCTTGTGGAAAAGCAGGGCGTCTTTCTCGCCAGCCGGGAAGCCTTCCTTCAAAGAGATCTGGCGCAGGGCATCCATCACGGCTGAGATATCGATATCATTCGGGCAGCGTGTCGCACAGGTGTAGCAGCCTGCGCACAACCAGATATCCCGGCTGCTTAATACCTCCTGGCGCTGGTCCAACGCCACCATGCGCAGCAGCCGGTCTGGTCCGTAATCCATTGCCTCGACCACAGGGCAGCCGGCGGTGCATTTGTGGCAGTGGTAGCAAAGCTCGACAATCTGTTCGGAGAGCATGTCTGTTTCGTATGCCAGGTTATTGGCCATAACTTCTCCTGAATGCCTACCGCGGCTGGTCAAAAGACCAACCGGCGAAAATGAATAAGCCCGCAGCGGGCCTTCCAACAGCAGCTGTTGGATCGAGGGGTTAAGTCTTGCTTATGCAGAATGGAGAGGCTCATCGGTTTTTAGCTTCTTTGCATCTCGGCCTCTATATGCGGAGTGGGTGGTGTGGAAGCCATTACTGCGGAGACTCCCACTCATCCAACAGACGCTGGGCAATAGCGGGTGCCCCGGCGCTGGCGGATGGGCTCTGCAAGGCTTCCAGAAGCGGTTTGAGGCGCTCGCGCAGACGACGAGAGAGCACCCCATGTAAGACATGATAGGCAACCTGGCGGGTTTGGGCGGTCATCGTCGCCTGGCTGATGACTGCCAGGGTAGCCGGGATGGCAGGCGGCCCGATGCGCACCAGGGCGTCGGCAGTTGCCCAGCGCACTTCGTGGTGGCTATCCTGCAGCCCTTCTGCCAGCACCCTGATCGCGCGCTCGTCGGTCGGGTCGCCCAGACCACGGGCTGCATGCCAGCGAACGTGGCTGTCCGGGTGGTTGAGGGCCTCCATCCAGGCATTCGCCGACAGAGGTCCAAGCTTCAGCAGCGCATGCTTGGCTTCGTTGTGGACGGTGCCGCGGTCCATCGCCAGCCCGCGGATCAGCGGGGCGGCGCAGCGCTCGTCCCCGATGGCAGACAGAGCCCGGATGGCGCGCACCTTCCAGGATTTAACCGCCGTATCCAGGATCTCTTCCAGCAGCGGGATCATCCCCTTGTCGCCCCGCAGCCCAAGCAGGTAAGCCGAGGCATAGCGGATCTCAGCCCGCGCATCGTGCAGCCCGGCGCGCAGGACCGCCTCCTTGGCGCTGGCTTCTCTTGCATACTCGTCCTGGCTGAAGACCTCAGCGATCGATTGGTCGATGCGCTGCGAGGCTTCCTGGTCTACCCGCTGGTCGCTTTCGCGGCGGTCATCCCAGCACTGGATTGCCAGGCAGGATACCAGATGGAGCCAAAGGTCAGGAGCAGCAACATCGTGGATCGCTTCCTGTATGATCTGGCGCGAGTGCGGGTTGGTTGAGCCCATATAAAGGAAGACTTTGTTCACGGCCTGATCGTCGCCCGCCAGCGCCTGCCCCAACAGCCCGACCTCAGCTAAATGCCGGGTGGGTACGGTTTCTGCTAAGACCATGTCAACCTCGAGATCCAGTTTCGCGCTCAACTTGCTCGGGAACCGGTTTATCCTTAGCGGTGAGCGGAATTGATTCCAAGTGCGGGAATTTGATCGAATATTATTCTCTTATGTTGACTGTACCGGATTGGTGTGACAAACATCGTGATAGGACTATGATAAAACCATGATAATACGCGCCACCACCCCTGTTTAACAACAAAAGGGGCCCAGAATGACCCGCGACCCGTCGTTGCGAGGAGTGTAGCGACGAAGCAACCCCCATCCTGGTTGGCTCAGGGATTGCTTCTGCAAAGATCGCCGCGCAAGGACGGAGGGGTCATCTCGGGAAGGAGAACGCCTTGCGCAGTGGAGATTGCCCGGCGTAAATCCCCTGCTACTGATCGCTTTCCAGCGAGTAGCCCAATCCGGGGGTGGTGAGGATATAGCGCGGGCGGGCGGGATCCGGCTCGAGCTTGCTGCGCAGGCGGCGGATCAGCTGGCGGAGCATATCTCGATCCGCGCCCGCCGGCCCCCAGACATGGTCGATCAGCGAATCAAAGGTCAGCACCTGACCGGCGTTGATCATCAGGTAATCCAGCAAACGCCCTTCGAGCGGGGTCAGCGCGATCGGCTCTCCCTCCCCCACGATAACCTCGCGCGTGGTCGGAGACAGGTGCAGGTAACCGACCTGGCGCGGGGCATGGATGGGGAGCTGTGCTGAACGGCGCAGCACGGCATTGGCGCGCGCCACCAGCTGGCGCGGGCTGAACGGCTTGGCAATATAGTCGTCGGCTCCCAACTCCAGCCCATGCACCACGTCCTCGTCCTCGCTGCGCACGGTCAGCATGATGATAGGGACGTCAGAATCGCGGCGGATGCGCTGCAAGACGGTGAAGCCGTCCAGCTTGGGCAGGTTGACGTCCAAAACAACCAGGTCCGGCATTTCTTCAGCCCAGCGCTGCAATGCGGAAGCGCCATCGTAGGCCTGAATGACCTGAAATCCTTCGCGCCGCAAGGCAAAGGCAACCACATCGGCCAGCACTCTATCGTCGTCAACAACCAGGACTTTCATATCTAGTACGCCTTTGGTAGTGTGAACCAGAATATCGACCCGCCGCCTGGGCGGTCGTCCACGCCCGTCTTGCCACCATGCGCCTCGACGATGGCTTTCACCACCGAGAGGCCCAGCCCGGCTCCTACTTTGCTCTCGGCGCCAGCGGAGGCGGGGTGTTCGAAGCGCCGGAAGAGCAGCTCCCGCTGCTGCCCGGATACCCCCGGCCCACGGTCCGCCACGCGTACGATAACCCCTTCACCCTGCTCACGGGCGGTGAGCGTGATTTCGTCAGCCGGCCCGTAGCGGCTGGCATTCGAGAGCAGGTTGACCAGCACCTGTACGATGCGGCGCGGATCTGCCATCACTGCCGGCAGCTCGGCGGGCGTGTCCAGGCTCAGGCGCTGCTCGTATTTCTCCAGCAGGGGATGCATCGTATCGACGGCCTCCTGGATCAAGGGTGTGAGATCATTGGGGCGCGGAGACACGCGAAAATGCCCTGCTTCGATGCTGGCGCTCTCCAGCAGGTTATCCACCAGGGTCTGCAGGCTGAGAACGCCCAGGTGCAGGGTTTTCAGCAGCTCATCCATCTCGGCCGGGCTGAAATCCGGAGCCTGATCCATCAGCAGCTCGATCGAGGCCGCCAGGGCAGACAGGGGGGTGCGGAACTCGTGGGCGATATTGGCGATGAAGTATCCCAGCAAGCGATGGATGGTGACTTCTTCGCTCACATCGCGAAAAACCAGGGCGATCTCCGGTCCGGCAGCGCCGGGAGGCGTCAGCTGGGCGCGCGTGATGGAAAGCACCACCGGGCGGTCGGCGGCTGCCTGGATGACAATTTGGGTCTTCTGCCCCGGGGCAGGGATGCACTGGCTGAAGGGCGGGTCCCCTTCTGCCGCCCGGAAGACCTCATCGCAGACACGGCCCAGCGCTTCGGCCCCTGCCCTGCCGGTGATCTGTTCCGCCCCGCGGCTGAAGAACGTGATCTTCCTGCTCTCGTCCAGCGTAACGATACCCTCCACAATGGAATCCAGCAGGTGCCCCACCCAGGCTTTCTCTTCCTGCAACGCACTCAGGCTTTTCGAAAGATCCAGGCGCGCCTGCTCCAATGCCTGGCTGACCTGCACCACCTCTCTCACCTGGGTCTCAGCCTGGACCGGCGATGTAAGGTCGCCCTGGCTAAAACGATTGGCCGCATCTGCCAGTGCTGTAAGCGGCTTGCTGATCTGGCGCGCTCGCATGAAGCTGAGCACCGAGCCCAGGGCAGCTACCGCCAGCATGCTGCCTGCCAGCACCAATCCCAGCTTCCATTGTGCAGCGCGGATACCGGTCACCGGCAGGGCGATCTCGGCCTGGATTCCGGATCCGTCGACCGGCAGCCTGGCAGCATAATATGACTGGTCGCTCAGTTCGTAGGAGCAGCACACCACGGTCTCCGATGAGCTCAGCACCAATGTGCGCGGGGCAGCCTCAACCTGGACCGGAGGTGGGGAGGCCAGGCTGGTAGCGACTACCTGGTCGTTCGCCAGCAGGCTGTGCTCAAGACCGGTCTGGCTGCGCATTTGCTGCGCGAACTCGTTATCCAACCGGAAGCCAGTAATCACCGTCCCGGTGCCGCTGCCTGCACCTCCCAGGGAGTGCGTTGCCATCAGCCAGACCTGCGGGAGGGTCTGTCCATGAATCAGGTAAAAGCTGCCTGATGGGCGGCGATCGCAAATTCCATCCGGTATCTGTACGCTGGCGGAGGCCGCCAGAAGGCTCTGGCTGCTATCGCAGACGGCGATCAAATCTAACCCCTCGCTGGATTGCATGCCCTTGAGATAATCCTCCAGGGCAGCCTGATCTTCCTGCCCGAGCAGTTCTCCCAGCCCGGGTCGCTGGGCGATCAAGGCAGCTAATGAAGTGATTTGGTCCTTTCTTGTGGCATAGAGCGATTGCGCGGCGCTGTAGCCTTGCTGGATCTGGCTCCAGGCCTGGTTGTCGAGCTGCTGCCGGATCAGCCACAGCGCCGGCAGGCCCGCCGCAGCAGCGGTGATCAGCACCAGGATGATCGAGCTGGTGATGATCTGGGCGCGCAGGCTGTGCGTGGTCGGGATGGTTTTCATCGCATGCTTCCGATCGATATGTGTGATTATATTGTATTCAATATCGGTCAGTGCACAACCCCAAACCCTGCAACCATAATCCAGTTAGGACTTACGCAGTTGAGAGAGAAAGTGGGTGTTTGGGCGGGCTGCGCCCGTCCAAACACCCACACTTTTCTCCTTAACCGCGTAACTTCTACCTGTATCAAACGTATATAATTTAAACACAGCCGACTGGGCCGGCTGGCTGCTGATGGAGGATTGGGCTCACTGAAGGGGTGAAACGATGGACGTTTGGTACACCACCGCCAAGACAATCGTCCGGGCATACATGGCCCTGTTCATGGGGAAGATCCAGGTTCTGGGGCAGAGGGAGCTCCCGCCGGGGCCGAAAATCATCGTGGCAAACCACACCAACGTCACGGATAGTTTCGTTGTCCCGTTCCTGGTCAAGGAGAAAGTGCATTTCCTGATCCAGGCAGAAACATTCAGCCTGCCCATTATCGGGCGCTTGCTGGCGCTGGCAGACCAGATCCCCGTTTACTTCGGGCATGGGCGGGCTGCCCTGGATGCGGCTTACGCCCGGTTAAAGCAGGGACATACCGTGGCAATCTTCCCGGAGGGGCGCCTGAACGACGGGAAAACGTTCCATCGCGCCGGGGCAGGCGCGGCCATGTTGGCCCTGGAGAGCGGCGCACCGATCGTCCCGCTCGGATTTTACGTCCCCGACGAAAACGCGCTGGCGATCAAAAGCCACTTTCACGATCGGGATAACTTAGGGCGCTGGCAGTTTGGCGGTCGCTGTTTTGTCGAGATCGGCGAGCCCTGGCAGCTGACCAACCTGATCATCGACAAGGTCAATTACCGCGAGATCCGCAAGCTCACCGATAAGATGATGGCACGCATCTCCGAGCTGGTACAGCAGGCGCAAGTCGAAGCCAGACAGCTTGGGATGCTCAAATAGGGCTACCTTACAGGCTTAAACACTCCCCACACTTCAAGACGCGGTAAGGCTGCCCACACTGCACGGCAGCCTGGACGAACTTATCGGGGGTGGCGGTGTTGAACTCGAACATCTCATAATGACAGGGCACAGCCAGACCGGCGCGGATGTCGTAAGCCAGCTCGGCTGCCTCCCGTCCGGTGAGATTGCCCGCCACGCCGCGCAGCGGATCGCGTCCGTTGATCGGCAGCAGCGCCAGGTCGATGCGCCAACGACGCAGGCGCTCTGCCATGCCGGAGTAGCGCAGGGTATCTCCCCCATGATACAGAGTCCAGGGACCGGCCTCCACCACCAGGCCGATATATTTGTGCTGTCCGGCCGCGTCGGTCTCGACTACCTCGTGCGCCGAGGGGACGGCGTGCAGCGTAAAGACGCCTACCCGCACCGGCTTCTCCAGCGAGATGCCGGTCAGCCGTTCGGGGGGCACTTGCAGCCGGTCGGCGGCGAACTCCCGGTTGGCTTCAGATACCACGACGACCAGCGCAGGATTGGCTGTAAGCAGCGGGCGTATGGTCTCCCCATCCAGGTGGTCGGTGTGGTTGTGGCTGGAGGTAACCACGTCAATGAAATCCAACCGTCCCGGATCGATGACACGCCCGGTCATACGCACGTGGGGCTTATCGGTGCCGGCGTATTTGTGGGTCAGGGAGTCGGATAAGTAGGGGTCGAGCAGCAGGTGAGCGCCTTGCCACTGCACCAGGAAACCGCTCTGCCCCAACCACCACAGGTGCAGGCGGTCTACCTGCTCCCTTGCCCGGGCCACATCTGCAAGGAAGGCATCGTCCATCAAGA
>CAZGIX010000215.1:0-7871 GCA_964525785.1 uncultured Anaerolineaceae bacterium | reverse complement strand
GTCCTGTCAAGGACTTGACATACGCAAGAAATAGTGTAAACATCAGCCATCAGGACTGTGCGGCCTGGCAGCCGTGAGCCCTGATGGCTTGTTTTATTCAAATGGATCGTAGGATGCCGAGGTGATGATGCCGGAACGACCGCCGGTGTGCGATTATGAAGGCTCAGACTACCAGACTGTATTCTGGGAGCAGGGTGGGCGAGATTACGAAGACCAGGTTGAGGCAGTAGCCCTGCAGCGCCTGCTGCCGGCTTCTGGAAGAATATTGCTGGAAATCGGAGCCGGGGCCGGCAGGAACACGCCGCGCTACCAGGGCTACGAGCGGCTTGTCTTGTTGGATTACTCGCGTACGCAGCTGCAGCAGGCCCAGGAGCGCCTGGGACGCAGCGACCGCTATACGTATGTAGCTGCCGATGCCTACCGGCTGCCCTTTGTGTCAGGGCTTTTTGACGCAGCCACCATGATCCGCACTCTCCATCATATGGCAGACGCCCCCCAGGCACTGCAGCAGGCGGGTCGGGTGCTGAAACTCGGCGGAGTCTTCATCCTTGAGTACGCCAACAAGCACAATATCAAGGCCATCCTGCGTTACTGGTTGGGTCGCCAATCCTGGAATCCCTTTGATAACAACCCGGTGGAATTTGCTGCGCTCAACTTCGATTTTCACCCCCAGGCCATTCGAGAGTGGCTGCGTGCAGCCGGCTTCACCATTGAGCGCCAGCTCACGGTGTCGCACTTCAGGATTGGCGTTCTCAAGCGCTGGGCGCCGTTAAAGTTGTTGGTAGCCATGGATGCGGCGGCTCAGCTCACGGGCGACTGGTGGCAGCTCAGTCCCAGTGTTTTTGTACGCGGACGCGCCGGGCCGGGTGGAAAAGCCGCTGCTCCTGGTGCTTTCTTTCAGTGTCCTGAATGCGGTTTCAGCCCGCTGGAACAGGATGATGGCACTCTCGAATGCGCTCAATGCCGGCGCTGCTGGCGAGTGCAAGACGGCATCTACGATTTCCGCGAGCCAGTTGTGTGACCATCAGCGTGCCTTCTCGATTACCCAGAAGTGTGACAGCCCAAAGAAGCGCATTGGGGTTTTCTCCAGCCACTGAAGCACGGAGCGCATTATCCGTCCAGGCCCCGGGTAGCGAGCAATGATGTTGTCGTAGGCGCCAAATATCACCGTCCGGGTGACGATAGAGGCCGGGAGACCCGCAAGCAGACGCCCCAGGTCGGCGGATGAATAGATGCGCACATGCGGCGCTAACCGGTCTCTGATGCGGCGGGGGAGGTAGTTTACCAGGGGAGCATTGCCGAAGCGATACCTGCCTCGCCAGTAGATGCCGTGGGTTTCGAATGGATAGCCCCGGTTGGGTACGAAGAGCGCCAGCCGGCCGCCTGGTCGGAGCACGCGCAGCATCTCGTTCAGTGCCTGGTGGTCATCCTGTACGTGCTCCAGCACTTCGTGGCTGAGGATGAAGCTGAACGAGCTGTCGGGGAACGGCAGTGCTTCGCCTGCAGCGTTGACGATGATCTCGGATGCCTGCCGGGCCTGCAGGGCGCGATCGTATTCGAATTCCAGACCAACCACCCTGCCGGCATAAGGAGCCAGGTGGGCGGCATACATACCCACCCCACAGCCGTTCTCCAGCACATTGCCCTGTATGTTCTTGCCGGCGGCTTGCAGGATCATTCTCAGGCGCCGCTCCTGCCCATCTCGCCAGACATACGAAGGCTCTCCGCGCAGAGCGGCTTTTTCAAAATCGCGTCCATCCGTTGTGGGGCGGGCAACCCGACTCATGGAAACTCCCACTCCTGCTTGGTGCCGAACCCGCGGCGGTTATCCACCAGCCGCACCCAATTTGGGACGAATACGTACAGGGTGTTGCGGGCGACGATCTCCTTTAAACTGGACACGAAAGGGAACTTAGATTGGTACTGCTCCCAGGCCTGCTCCCATTCTTCGCCGGGTTCCACTGCCTGCACCGATCCGCGCATCTGCAGGCCGCGGATATCCTGCCAATCGTAGCATAGTGGGTAAAGCGCGGCCGCGGCGCGGGGGTTCGTGGCTGCGTCCCTCCCGTGCTGGCTGTCTGGCTCGGAGAAGAAATACAGACGCAGCCGGCTGCCAGCATCAGAATCGATAACTGCAGCAAAATAAACCGGGGCGGCATGTGGCTGGCCGTCTGCGCTGGTTGTGGCGACAGTCAAGGTAGAAAGCGCCAGCAAATCGGCGAGCTCATCTACCCAGACATGCCTTTCCATTCCATATACCATTCGTTTTCGATGCCCAACCGGGCCAGTACGCGCCCCACAATGTTATCGACCATGGCCTCCATGCTCATTGGGCGCGCGTAGAAGGCTGGTACTGGCGGGAAGATGATTGCCCCTGCCTCGGCTGCCAGGGTCATCAGCCGCAGGTGACCAGTGTGTAGAGGCGCCTCCCGGACGACGAGCAGTAAAGGTCGCCCTTCCTTCAGTGTAACATCAGCGGCGCGGGTGACCAGGTCATTGGCATACGAGTTGGCAATCGACGAGAGGGTCTTGATCGAGCAAGGGATGACCACCATCCCCGTGGTTTGATAGGAACCGGAAGCGATGGCTGCGCCGATGTCCTGGTAGTTGTAGTGGCGGCTGGCCAGGTCCTGCACAGCGCTGGCTTTCCAATTGGTTTCCTGGGCAATGGTAGCGCGCGCCGCCGGGGAAAGCACCAGGTGCGTTTCGATCGGCGTGGGGCGCAGCACCTCCAGCAGTCGGATGCCCAGGATGACACCGGAAGCTCCCGTGATGCCCACCACCAGGCGTTTAGGAAGGCTGGTTTTAACAGGATCAGGGTTCATTTTTCACCCCAGTGAATTGCAACTGTGGCAAGCATCAAGCGGTGATAGCCAACATGACGGAAGCCCGTCGATAAAAATCGCTCGGCAAGCTGTTCGGCTGCCAGGAATGCCTCGGTGGATTCTGGCAGATAGCGGTAGGCATCTGGATTGCCGCTGATCATACCTCCCAGGGTAGGGATCACGGTGTGCAGATGGAAATTGACCAGCGGAGAGAGGGGTGTCTTAGGCGGGCGAGTGGTATCCAGTGTGATGATTCGACCACCCGGTTTGAGCACCCGGTATTGCTCCTGTAGGCTCTGCCGCACATCGCTGACATTCCGCAGTAAAAAACCGGATACAACGGCGTCGAAAGTCCCTGAACGGAAGGGGATGTTTAAGGCATCGGCGGCGGTCCATTGGATGGGCAGAGAATCGGGTCGTGCTTGCCCAACCCGCATCATTTCCAGGGTGAAATCGGCAGCAATGACGCAGCAGCCCGGCTGCTGCCGTAAAGCCTCCCGCGCCAGATCGCCTGTACCCGCTCCAAGATCCAGCACGACGGCGCCAGGCGTAAGCACAGCCCGGCGGATCACCTCCTGCCGCCAGCGGATATCTTGACCCATGGTCATCAATCGGTTCATTAGATCGTAGCGGTGGGCGATGCGCGCGAACATACCCTGCACGTAACGCGCTCGCTCGGTTCCGGTCAGGTCGGACATAGGCTCTATTCGACTGCTCCGGCTAGCAAGGCAGCATCTTCCTCTTTTGCCACGCGCCGTCCTTCCTCTACATTCACCTTTGTAAGCAGGTATCCGCCGATAATGAAGAAGGCGATAATGCTCAATACGGCGGGGCGGCTGCTGCCGAAGGTTGCCGCTGCCAGAGCAAACAGCAGCGGTCCGATGATTGCGGAGAATTTCTCCATGATGCTGAACATGCCGAAGAACTCACCGCTCTTGGCTGCCGGCGACAGGTTAGAAAACAGGCTGCGGCTCAGCGCCTGGCTTCCACCCTGTACCACCGCCACCATCCATGCCAGGAACCAGAACTCTACCACCGAATTCAAGAAAAAGCCCCACACGGCGACAGCGGCGTAGATCAACAGCGCCAGCAAGATGCCGAGGCGAGTGTCCATTTTTTTCGCCAACCCGGAGAAAAGCAGCCTCCCGAAAAGGAGCGCCAGCAGAAGTCCCACCAGCTGCACCGCGACCACCAGTCCGATGATGACAGCCAGGTTGCTTTCCCGCAGCGGCACCAGCACTTCGATCTGGGAGATGTTCATGGCTGTACCGGAGCTCTCGGGATTCCGCTCGCTGGTATTGCGCAGGCTCAGGGTATGCTCTCCCGGAGCCAGTGCCTGGAATGTGCTGCTTGCTCCATAGCGGATCGTGGGGTGGTAGGCGTCGATCGTCAGCGGCTGGCCGGTGTCATCATCCAGCAGAGGCTGACCATCCATCTCGACTGCCCAGATTCCCTGATCTGGTCCGGTGTTGTAATTGACCTTCACGCGCTGCCCGTTAAAGGTAAACGACAGCCGCCCGCCGGATTGGGAGGTCGAGCGATATTCCATATCAGCATCCGACTCGATCTGTTCGGCGGAGATCGTTTGGGCGGTCCAGGTGCCCTCGTAAACCAGGCGGGCATCTCCAGCCAGGTAAATACCTTCACCGGCTGTGCTGGCTGTGGTTGCGTAGGATTCAGGAGGCATCCCACTCACATTGACGGGGAGCAAGCGCGAACCAGTGATCCCAACCAGAGGTAGAGCAATTAGATTGTAAAGCACGAAGGCCAGGTAAAATGGGCGGTTCTTCTCATTTTTGCTGGGCAAACGACCGAAGATCAGGCTGTAAGGAATGCCGACGAACTGCACGAGCAGCAGCGCCAGGATCAGCTCGACGCTGCCGAAGCCCAGCTCGGCGCCGTAGATCGCGGCCACCTCGATGATTGTGCCAATCCCGTCTGCGTAGATGAGGAATGCTACCAGGAATTTGAGCAGCTCTTTGTAGCGCCGGACATCTTTCAATGTCGCAGAAAGGCGCTTGAAGCTGGCGCCCAGGACCGTCTCTCCCGGGGCAAGCTTCGCGGTGGCGGAAGGTGGTTCAGGCACATGCCGGAAGAGAGGGATGGAGAACACACCCCACCATATCGCCACGCTCAGGAATGACAGGCGCGCCCCCCAGGTTCCTGGCAGCATGAAGATCATCACCACATTCACCGCCAGGAGCAGCCCGCCGCCGAGGTAGCCCAGGGCAAAACCGCGCGCCGATACGCTGTCCCGGTCCTCCTCTCGGGCGATGTGGGGTAATAACGCATCGTAAAAAACGAGGGAAGCGGTCCAACCGATGCGGCCAAAAATAAACAGTATGGAAGCCAACAGCCAATCGCCGGTCTCGACTAAGACCAGGAGACCGGTGCCAACGATCCCGATGCCAAAAAATATTGCCAGGAAACGCTTTTTGCCCCGCATGACATCCGAAACTGTCCCCAGGATGGGTGAGAGAATCGCCACGACAAAGAGGGAGATGCTCAGACCGGCGCTCCAATATGCAGTTGCTGTAGCTGCGCTTGGCAGGGTGGCACCTGCCTCCTGGCTGTAATAGACCGGCAGGACGGCAGCCAGTATCGTCGTGGCAAAAGCGGAATTGGCCCAATCGTACATAGTCCAGGCCCGGATGCGGCGCTTATATTCTGTTTGGCTTATTGTCTGTGGGGCGGTTAAACTGATGGACGCCATATTGTTCTCCTCGAGCCCGGTGCGATTGGCCCTATATCCTTCGTCCCGCGTGCAGTTGTAATGGGAGCACTAAAAAGTTGCTGTTGAATGAGATGGGTTGTGTGGTGTGGGCGGCGTAGCCGCCCACACCACACAACCCAAACCCACAACATTTGAGCGCACCCGTTGTAATTATAGTCGATGACTCAAAAGTAATTTCTGCTTTATAATATAGTTGAGTTACGCATATGAAGGGAACAACCCTCCATCTGCTGCGTAAGTCCTAATTTATACAGGCCCTGATTTTATTCCCAATATTATTTGCAGGGCTGTTTTCGTGGTTGCGTTCATCCGAGTCTTCTTTTATAGCCGGATACATCATTTTCTCGATCTTATCCGCCGGCATCCAGGTATAGAATCCATCGTAGGAACCAATTGGGTCCGTCGTTGGTTCGTCGCAGACTCCGGGTGAGCGCAGCAGTTATGCGCTCTTTTTTTATTCAATAGGAGCTATCATCATGAGTCTGGAATTTGTCCTACGTCTTATCGGTATGGCGGCATTTTTTGCTGTGGGTGCCTATTGGGGAGCTTACCTGGGAGATTTGCTCGAAGGACCGCGCGATCTGTATGCGCTTATCCTGGGTATGCTGGGCGCGTTGATCGGACTTATCTTAACCCCCTTCGTGACCACTCGCCCCGCGCGCGCTCTGCGCAGCCTGATCGCCCGTATCTCTGCCCATACGCTGGTGGCAGGTCTGGCGGGTCTGATGGCCGGGCTGGTGGTTGCAGCCTTGCTGGCATTCCCGCTCTCCCTGCTGCCAGAGCCCTTCCGGAGCGTTCTGCCGTTTATTGGCGTGCTGCTTCTAAGCTATATTGGTATTTCTGTGTTTGTCATGCGCCAGAACGACATCTTCTCCGTGCTGCGTTTGAATATCCCATCCCGTCTGGGTGGCAGCGATGATTCGGGCGTACCTTCACAAGAAGCTGGACGGACGATCCTGCTGGATACCAGTGTGATTATCGATGGGCGCATTGCCGATATTGCCCGGACCGGTTTTCTGGTTGGCACGTTGCTCATACCGCGTTTTGTATTGAACGAGCTGCAGTATATTGCCGACTCGGCAGATAGCCTGCGCCGGCAGCGGGGTAGGAGAGGTATGGAAGTGCTCTCCCAGCTGCAGAAAGATACCACTGTGCCGGTCAGGATCAGCGATATCGATGTGGAGGGCGTCCGAGAGGTCGATGACAAGCTGGTCATCCTTGCCCGCCAGCTGCGCTGCCCAATCTTGACCAATGACTACAACCTGAACCGGGTCGCCGAGCTGCAAGGCGTAGCAGTGCTGAATGTCAACGAGCTGGCTAACGCCGTGAAATCCGTGCTCCTGCCCGGGGAGACCCTGGAGGTGGATATTATCCAGGAGGGCAAGGAAATCGGTCAGGGGGTAGGCTATCTGGATGATGGCACGATGGTGGTTGTGGAAGATGGGCGCGACCACCTGAACGCCAAGACCAATGTAATGGTGACCAAAGTGCTGCAGACTGCGGCGGGTCGCATGATCTTTGCCCGCCTCGAAGAACGGTTTGACAACGATCGCTAGACCCAGATAGGTGTGTATGGGTGAGTGGCTGTACGGCAGGAATCCGGTCTACGAGGTGCTGCGCGCCGGGCGTCGGAAAGCCTTCCGGCTGATCGTAGCCCAGGGCGCGCAGGAGAAAGGACGCCTGGCAGAGATCTTGCGCTTGTGTTCGGATGGGCATGTTCCGGTTGAGCAGGCGACCCGCTCGCGCCTGGACGGCATCGCCCACGGGCATCAGGGAGTGGCTTTGGAAGCCAGCGGCTATCCATATGTCAACCTGCTCGATATCCTGGAGGCCGCCGAAGATCGCCAGGAGGCCCCCTTTCTGCTTCTGCTGGATACTTTGCAGGATCCCCAGAACATGGGCACGTTGCTGCGCACTGCGGAGATCGTCGGCGTGCATGGCGTCTTGCTTCCCCTGCGCCATACGACCTCGGTCACACCGGCAGTGGTGAGCGCTTCATCGGGGGCGAGCGAACACCTTCTGATTGCTCAGGCGAACCTGGCGCAGGCCATCGAGAAGCTGAAGGAAGCCGGGGTGTGGGTGATCGGTTTGGAGAACAGCCCGGGTGCGAAGCTCCCTGCCGAGATCAGGCTGGCAGGCCCTCTGGCGCTGGTGGTCGGCGGCGAAGGCGAGGGTATGCGCCCGCTGGTGCGTTCCTCCTGCGACCTGCTGATGCGCTTGCCCATGCGCGGGCGCATCGATTCCTATAATGCTGCTACAGCCGGATCGATCGCCTTGTTCCTGGCCTGGCAGGCTAACCTATCTGGATAACG
>CAZGIX010000214.1:0-7875 GCA_964525785.1 uncultured Anaerolineaceae bacterium | reverse complement strand
TCCTTTTAAAGTATGCACCGCACTGAGCGCGTGGAGCGCGGAGATAATTACCCACGCCAATATAAGCCGCGCTTGACTGTATAATTGGCTTACTACCTCAGCCCAGGAGAAGCCCATGAGCCTCGATCCACAACGTATCCGCGGACAATTTCCCGCACTGCAGCAGCCGGCGATCTTCCTCGACAACCCCGCCGGGACACAGGTCGCCCGCACAACCCTAGAGCGCATCAACGCCTACCTCGTCGAGCACAATGCCAACCACGGCGGCGCATTTGCCACCAGCCGGTTATCGGACAGCGTGGTGGATGAAGCCCGGGCAGCGGCAGCCGATTTTCTCCACGCTGCCCGCCCGGAAGAGATCGTCTTCGGTCCAAACATGACCTCGCTCACCTTCAACGTCAGCCGCTCGATCGGGCGCTGGCTCAAATCCGGGGATGAGATCGTGGTCACACGCCTGGACCATGACGCCAACATCACCCCGTGGGTCATGTTAGCTCAGGACCGAGGCTGCAGCGTGCGCTGGGTAGATTTTCACCCCGAAAATGGTACGTTAGATATGGATGACATGATCGCCGCCCTGGAAAACAGGCCAAGGTTGGTAGCGGTCGGCTATGCCTCCAACGCCTTGGGCACGATCAATCCGGTGGAGCGCATTATCGAGCTGGCCCATGCGGCGGGTGCCCTGACCTATATCGATGCCGTGCAGTACGCCCCGCACGGCCCGATCGATGTGCAGAAGCTGGGCTGCGATTTCCTGGTCTGCTCGGCTTATAAGTATTTTGGCCCGCACGTAGGGGTGCTGTATGGGAAATACGACCTGCTGGACGAGCTGACGGCTTACAAAGTCCGCCCCGCGCCGGCTGACCCGCCTGGCAAGTTCGAGACCGGCACTGGCAACTTCGAGGGATACGCCGGCGTCCTGGGTGCGCTGGAGTATTTCGAGTGGGTGGGGGAAACTTTCGGGGATGCATACACTGAGAAATTCAGCGGGCAGTATACCGGCCGGGCGCTGCGTTTGAAAAAAGGCGTCGCCGCCATCCGCGCCTATGAATATGAGCTCAGCCGGGCTTTGCTGGATGTGTTGGAGGAGACGCCCGGCGTGACAATCTACGGCCCTACCGACCGGCGGCGGCTGGAGGAGCGCGTGCCAACAGTGAGCTTCACCTTGAATGTAGGGGCGGGGTTAGATAACCGCCCGGTACACCCGCGTCTGGTGGCCGAAGAGTTGGACAAAGCCGGGATATACGTGTGGGATGGGAACTACTACGCCTTAGCCGTCACCGAGCGCCTGGGTCTGGAGGCGAGCGGGGGCATGGTGCGCGTGGGACCGGTGCATTACAACACGGTGGAGGAGATCAGGCAGTTTGGGGAAGCATTAGGGAGGATTGCAGCAGGTGTTGCCTAATTTAGGCTTCATATGCCGGGCGAAGATACATTATTCCAGACTACCTGTAATGCTCGATAATCTAAAAGTATAATCCCTTCTTCTCTGACAATATCTTTTGCCTGTTGAGAGGTCCAAAAATCAAAGTCCGTCTGCCGTTCATGATTCCCATCTGGTTCAATGGCCAGTAACTCGGCGTTGTCGAGCCCCGGATGGACTGCCCATTCACTTAAACCAGCGGGTACCTCGCGCAGTAGTTGAACATACCGAGCAGTTTTATCGACTGGATTGACCAGGTAACTGTCCAAAAAGTCGTTATCGTTGGTTGGCAAGCCCTGGCTTTGCAATTTTTCGATCAAGGCTCGTCCCATAACGCGGAGCGCCAGCCCATATTCTTTTGCCAGCCGGATCATCAGGTCAAAAATATCCCTTCTGCCTGCGATGCGCAGCGCATGCCAATCCAGGTGAGTAGGCCTAAGCCCGGATGCCAGCACAGCCTCGGTCTGCGCCCGAAATTCTATTTCCAGCTGCTCTATCTTTACCTGGGCCAGAAATGCCGGCATGGCTTTAAAATTGTAGAAATATCCTGCTCGATCAACCAGGGAGGGCACCTTTTCCCCGGAGGTTAGCGGCCCCCAACGATAATCTACCGGGTCACTGATGACAGTGAGGTGAACACCAAAAGGAATTTTGGGATGATCGGCGAGGTAATGCATTGCATGTAACGCCCAAGGACAGGGGACCATCAAGGTTGTTGAGCGGACCAAACCTTCCCGCAGCGTGCAAATGATGCCCTCGTTTATTGAATTGCACATCCCGAAATCATCCGCATTGATAATCAGAAGGCGAGCATCAGCCGGATACCCAAGCAACTGGTTTGTTTGGCTTTTGGTCAATGAGCTCATTTTACAAGCTCCCTCATCGATAATCAGCTAGGTCGGTCTTCCTACCGACTAGCGATTGGCTGCCTCAGCGCTGTGTACAGTTGCCGGTTGGTAGCCAGTGTTTTATTTCTAGTTCATGAATCAACGGGCAAATGCCTGAAAGGGATTGACGTGAGTTAGTTGATGGATCATTGTCTCATCCAATCCGATAGCCCGCAACTTTGGCAGAAATTGCTCTGCAAGGTATGTATATTGTTTGGGCACACCACCGTGCGGCAAAGCTGGATCATACCATCCCCGGTCATGACTCAGCAGCAATCTACCACCCAGGCCAGCGTCCAGCAAGCGTTGAATGTTCTGCAAATAGTACTCGTCACTTTCGTTATCGATATTGCCAATGGCGTCGTACTCAAGCCAGGCCCCGCGTCGCGCCATCTCCAGATGTAACTCGAAATCTGGCTCTGCCTGGGTATGGATCCAGATAAATCGTCCTACATCATAGCCCATCGCCTCGATAATATCGAGTTGGTCACGAACAACCCAGCCTCGGATTGTATGACTGCCTATAACCGCATTTGTTTGGCTACCGGCAGTTGCAGCCGCACGCAAGATTTTAGTTTCGCAGGCAGTTAATCCATCATCACCTGCACTCAATTTAATCCACCCGGCTTGCACACCGCTTTTTTCAATCTCACCTTGCAATTCACTCAGCATCCAATCGGTCAATTCGGCCTCGCTGGCTGCGTGAGCCCAATCAGGAACCCAAGGTTCACGATAAATACCCGTTGGAATTACCAAGGGCAGATTGGTAGCCTCAGATACAGCTCGATCAATATCAGCCCGACGTCCCACGCCGACTGTACTGCATTCGACAATGGCCGTGACACCGACTTTTTGTGCCTTATTTATTTCCGGAGCCATCAGCTGGATAACATCTTCAACATCCGCCTGGGCATAACCAGGAGTGTCCCAGGTCCGAAGATCTACAAAGATGTGTTCATGGGGCAAAATCAATCCCAACTCGGAAGAACTTTTAAGACCAAGGGTGGTGATAATTTCGGTCATACACTATTCCTTAGGTTATACAGACTCTTGCTATACTGCATAAGTACAGTATAGCAGGGTTTTCAGGTACTAATTGGTTACCAACCTTTCCGACAAGGGTAAACAATTCCTTTGCTCATTGAGTCTCAAAGAACAAGTATTTCGGCACGCACGTAGGGGTGATGTATGGGAAATATGACCTGCCGGACGAGCTGACGGCTTACAAAGTCCGCCCCGCGCCAGCTGACCCGCCCAGTACACCCGCGCCAGGTAGCCGAAGAGCTGGACAAAGCCGGGATATACGTATGGGATGGGAACTACTACGCCCTAGCCGTCACCGAGCGGCTTGGTTTAGATAGTAGCGGCGGTATGGTGCGCGTCGGTCCGGTGCGCTACAACACGTTGGAGGAGATCAAGAGGTTTAGGGAGGCGCTGGGGAGGATTGCAGCGGGAGGTATCTAACACTGATGATAAGCGGCGAAGCTACAAGGTTTTTGAAGGATTAAAAAGCAACGAGAACAAACACCTGACTGTACATCTCCTGAAACTAGGTGGCAGGTTCTATCAATATTTAATATTTTCTAACCGAATCCGCTTCAGCAGTAGGGCATTGAGGGCAACCAGCAGTGATGAGCCGGACATGGAGATGGCGGCTATCTCGGGGCGCAGGATAAGTCCGAATGCCGGGTAGAAAAGCCCGGCGGCGATGGGAAAGGCAATCGTGTTGTACCCCGCCGCCCACCTCAGGTTTTGGTGCATCTTGCGTAATGTAGCCCGGCTGAGTGTGATAGTATTGATCACATCGAAGGGGTCGGATTTCATTAATACGACGTCTGCGGTCTCCATAGCTACATCTGTTCCTGCACCTATGGCGATGCCCACGTCAGCCTGAGCTAACGCCGGGGCGTCGTTGATTCCGTCTCCCACCATCGCCACCAATTTACCCTGGGATTGCAGCTCCTTCACTTTATCAGCCTTCTGACCGGGTAGAACCTCGGCGAAGATGGTCTGAATGCCCAGCTCCCCGGCGATCCGTTCGGCTGTGGCGCGGTTGTCGCCAGTGAGCATAGCGACCTGCACACCCATGGCATTGAGTTTCTCAATCGCAATTTTGGCGGACGAACGCACAGCATCGGCAATGGCGATCAATCCGGCGAACTGGCTATCGATGGCTGCGTAGATTACTGTCCGGCCGGCGCCTTCCAGCGAGGCGGCATGCTCTCCATGCCCATCCAATGCGATGCCGTTATCCTTCATCAGTTTGCGGTTGCCCACCAGGAGGGTTTTGCCAGATAACGTGGCTCTCAATCCGTGCCCTGGGATGGCTTCGAAACCTTCCACTGCTTCCAAGTCCAGGTTCTGCGCCTCAGCTTTCTCGACCACAGCCTCCGCCAGGGGATGCTCAGACGACTGCTCAGCAGAAGCGACGAAACGCAGCAATTCATCCTGGGAAAGCGAGGGTCCGGCTGCTATAACTTCTACTACCTGGGGTTTGCCCTCGGTAAGTGTGCCAGTCTTATCGAAAATGACTGCTTGCAGCTTGGCAGCCTGTTCCAGGGCGGTGGCGTTCTTGTACAGGATACCGTTCTGGGCTCCCAGGCCGGTACCGACCATCACCGCGGTAGGTGTAGCCAGGCCAAGCGCATCCGGACAGGCGATCACAACCACGGTAATCGCCATGGTCAACGCCCAGACGAATTTATCCATATCCTCCGGAATCGCGGGCCCTCCCAGGAAATACCAGCCAAAGAAGGTAGCTAATCCGAAGATCACTGCCGCAGCCACCAGCCACTGCGCCGCACGGTCAGCTAATCTTTGAGATGGGGCCTTAGAGTTCTGGGCAATCTGCACCAGTTTGACGATCTGCGCCAGGGCAGTGTCCGCCCCCACTTTGGTGGCGCGGAACTTAAATGTCCCGGTTTTATTGATGGTCGCGCCGACCACATTGGAGCCGACCGCCTTCTTGGCCGGCAGGCTTTCGCCCGTGATCATCGATTCGTCTACGCTGGACTCGCCTTCGATCACCACGCCATCCACCGGGATTTTATCGCCCGGACGGATAAAGACAATATCGTCCAGGAAAACTTCGGATGTGGGGATTTCTATTTGCTGACCGGCGCGGATTACTGTGGTTTGGGGAGGCGTCAGATTCATCAAGGCCTGGATGGCCTGCGATGCGCCAGAGCGGGCGCGCATCTCCATCCAATGCCCGAAGAGCACGAAGGCCAGGAGCAGGGTGGCAGCTTCATAGAAAACTTCGCCCTCGAAGAGAAAGGTAGCCGCCACGCTGAACAGGTAGCCTGCCAGAACCGACAGTGAGACCAACACCGACATATTCAATATTTTGTTCTTCAATCCACGCCAGGCGCCGACGTAAAATACCCAGCCCCCATATAAGACTGCTGGGGTGGCGAGCAGGAAGGACAGCACCTCGTTCGAAAGCCCAAATGGTAGCGGGAGCTGGATGCCGAAGGTATCGGTAAAGAGCGGCGAATACAAGAAGACTGGAATTGCCAGGACAAAAGAAACCAGGAAGCGGTTGCGCATGTCCTGCAGCATGCCTTGCATGCTCATGCCTGCGCCGTGACCCATTTCGTGGGCCATCGAAGCCATCTCACCTTCGCCAGATACACCCCCCTCTGCCGTCATTTCGTGCCCGGCATGGACATCAGCAGGGGGTGAGGGCCTGGCGGCTGGCATGACGTGCCCGGCGTGTGCGCTCATATCACGAACCTGGTGAGCGTCTTCCTCATTACGGGCGGGCATGATATGGCCAGCGTGCGCTGAATGTTCCATGGTTCCGGCTATCGCCGCGGGCGGGTCTCCCGGCCTGGTGAGGTGTTCCGGCAGGCATTCTCCGGTGCAGGTATAGCCGCATTCAGCCACACAGCGTTTGATTTCCTCAATCGATACGGATTCGTCGTGAACCACCGTGGCCGTGCCAGTCATGAAGTTGGTCTCGACTTTATGAATGCCGGGTAGCGCGCACATGTGCTTCTCCACGCCGGCTGGCGCAAGCACAGAGTCAATGCCTTCAATGTTTATCACCGTAGTTTTCATCTAAGGTTAACGTCATTCCCCAACGTAATAAGAGATCGTAGAGAGGAGTCAGCCAGTTACTGCTCAAATAGGATTCGGGGCTTTTCAGTAGTTCCTGTAAACAACCTTCCAGGCTGCCACGGCGCCCCCATCAAAGTCAGCAACCAGCGATCCAATCCCCACCAGCCGGCGGTTTTCCAGGCCAGAACCAGCAATACCGCTAAAAAGAACAGAACCGGATTGACGCTGGCAGAGCCTGCCATCATAATATTCCAGTTCATGAAGCCGCCGAAGGTAGCGGCGATGCCGGTAAACATGCCCAGGATTAAGGCAAGCCCGATGAGGATCTCGCCAGCCACAACCAGCTTTGCGAACCAGGTATAGCTGCCGCTATCCAGCAGCGATTGGAGAAAGGTACGATACCAGTCAAAGGCGATTGCCGGGCGCGCAGGGGCATCGGGGATAGCTACTGCTGATGGCCGTGTTCTGCGCTGTGCCCTTGAGAGTTGACGTACTTCTGCGGCTCCTTGTCAAAGGACTTTTTGCAGCCAGGCGAGCAGAAGTAGTAAGTCTGTCCCTGGTATTCAGATTTTCCTGCGGCTGTTTTCGGATCAACATCCATTCCGCAGACCGGGTCTTTTGCCATACAGCTCTCACCTCCTTCTCATTGCACGCATCTCTATAGTGATGGCGATTTTGAATGAACTCTGTCATTCAGTATACGCAGTACGAGGACGTCGACCCAGCCCCATCTGTCTTATTCACCGGAATATGTTTTCTTCATCACCATTGACTCCAGAGTGAGTGATCCGTTTACTTGCCCTGAGCAGAATATATTCTTGAGCTCGATGCAATTATAGACAATATTACTCCATATTTCCCAGGGAGTTAATAGGCATAATTGCTTGTTGCATCGAATATCCAGGCGGTTTATGGTTGGATTATTTTTTCAGGGGCATACCAGCTTGCTCCCAGGCTACCATTCCCCCATCCAGATTCCATACATTGGTAAAACCCAGATCCACAAGCGTCTCGGCAGCAATACGGCTCATACGGTCACTTCTGCAATAAAGGACAATTTTGGCATCTTTTTCGGCAGGCAGCTTTCCCAGGTTCTGTTCAATCTCATTGTAGGCGATCGAAAGATCGGTATTGGCAATATCTCCTTCAAAGGGAACGTGTACATTGACGAAGGTGAAATCTTTGTTTGTCAGCATGGTTTGCAGCTCAGCAACACTGACATCGGTGTAAATCCCTTCAGCGACCGAGACCTGCTGCCCAACCCCTTCATCGGCTGGGGCAAGAGTACTTGTGCTATTGCATGCGGGTAACAGCCAGGCGATTAACAGTAAAAACAACACAAAGGTGCGAGACATAAAACCAACTCCTATTAAGCGATCAATACTTAAGGGTAAGGTAAATGAACGGTAACCCGGCTTCCTTGACCAGACGCGGAGTGAATTTCTAGTCTGGCTCCGATCAACTCGGCTCGTTCGTATAAGCCCAACAGACCAAAGTGCCCAC
>CAZGIX010000213.1:0-7884 GCA_964525785.1 uncultured Anaerolineaceae bacterium | reverse complement strand
GGCAAGCCCTTGTCGGCATGAATACTTTGTGCTCATTTATGCCAATGTGTACTAGATAATTCGGGGGTCGTTCATGAACATGGATAAACACATTTTTTTGTTTTTCATCAGTGCACTGGCGGTTGCCACTGGAACACTCCTGGCCGCACTACTCCAACAGCTGCCCGGGATTGTCCTGTGGATCAGCAGTGTAAGTTGGAATTTGGCTGCACAATGACCCAGCCGGTGTTAGATCTGAAAGGGGGCACGAAGATGGGTATCCGTAAAAAGGTCTACCCGTTATTACTCGCGATAATTTTCTTGATAGGCACGCTTGGACCGACCGCTCAACCTACGGGTGTAATGGAGGCGAGGGCGCATACGCTTTTGACTGAACTGGCGGCTGAGTCTCCAGGACAGACCGTGGCTGTGATCGTGCAGAAGCTAACTCACGACCAGATCCCGGAATCCTGGGTTACCGCCAGGGGTGGGACGGTAACGAAAAACCTGCCGGTTATCAATGGCTTCGCAGCCAGCATGAGCGCGTCTGCAGCATATCAGCTTGCACAGCACCCGGATGTTCGCTGGGTTAGTTTGGATGCGCCAGTGCTCGAGGCTGGCATCGACCACGATCCCAATACCGTCCAACTGCAAATGGACTTCAACCAGACGGACTTTTCGGACCAGACATCGAACTGGATCCAGCCGTGGGTGGAGATTGGCGAGGCAGATGGAGCTGAGGCTGGCGATGTAGCCATCACAAGCTTCCTGAGCGGTGAGCTGAAAGGTGTTCGCTTACAGGCAGCCTCGCGAGGCATCCAAAGCGCCTTCGAGCTGCCTCAGACAGACACAGCCAGCATGAGTATCGGCTTCCGCCGTAAGGGTTTCAACAGCGAGTTGGACTACGTCTCGATCCAGATCTCAACGAATGCTGGCTCCGACTGGTTCGAAATCGATCGCCTCGCAGGACCGATCACCGATCCGACCCTAAGCTATACCCAGTATGACCTCAACCCTTATATACCTGGTGAGGTCCATCTACGCTTCATCACCTCGGATGGATTTGATCCTACCAGTAAGTTCTATCTCGATTTCGTCCAGATTGAGTACCGCGCCGCGCTAAAACCTGCGCCGGATTTCGCTTATGCAGTCCGTTTACCGATGGTTGTTAACTTGAATCCTGATACTGCCCTGGAGGAGCAGTATTCAGCTCCCGAGGGAGTGACTTTCAACTATTCCCAGAATGTACGCGATGAATTTACCACCGCATCTTTCAGTGGAAGTTATGGCAACTCGCCCTGGAAAGGCGATTGGATCGAGTTCGATGCCGCAGGTGCAGGATCGACCACTGGTAATGTCACCATCTCGAATGGTGAACTGTTGCTGGCGGACAGACCGGATACAGGCACACAGCCAAGTATGACCAGAGAGGCCGACCTGTCAAGCGCCATCGCAGCTATCTTCAGCTTTGACTATCACACCACAACTCTGGTGGATGCGGATGATGCGGTCGTTGTGGAGATCTCAAGGGACGATGGTCTGACCTTCACGGTATTACAGACCTACACGGGTATAAACGGAGATGTATGGGACAGCGGGCATTTTGATATTTCTCGCTATCTCGGCACAGATACCCAAATACGTTTTAGAGTGCTGGCTAATTATGGGGGTGACGCTGAATACTTTGTTGTCGATAACGTCCAGATAGCCTATGCCTCACGACTGGGAAGCACGGTGCGCGACGAGTTCACCCAGCAGGTATACACGAATAACCATGGATCTTCAATATGGGCAAACAACTGGGTTGAATACGATCCTTCCGGCGGCGGCAGTGCTACAGCGGGCTATATCCGAATCTCTACCACTGGGGGTGGAAGGCTTCAATTTTACTATTTGTGGAATGAAAATATCCAGAGGAGCGTAAGCCTCGCTGGATCTACAACAGCCTATCTCAGTTTCAACTGGCAAACCGTCGGTCTTGACGTAGGCGAAAGGCTCGCAGTACTTATTTCTTCTGATGGCGTTTCTCCATTTGTTGAGATCGGTTCTTTCGGTGGATCTCAAACTGGATCAGCATATATTGATATCTCGGCTTACATCTCTTCAAACACAACGCTCAAGTTCGCAAACACCGGTGAGTATTGGGAATCCGGTGAATATACGTATATTGACTATGTTCAGATCGCATACGAAAGCAGCTGCCCAGAGTGTTTTTCCACAGCTAATTTAGCCAGCTCCTTCCCGACTTCATTAGGTGCTGAAGTGTTGTGGAACGAGAGCAGCTACTTGCAGGGGCAGAATGTTACCGTTGCTGTTGTCGACAGCGGCATCGCGCCTCACCAGGATTTCTTGGACGAAAATGGTCAGTCTCGCATCCTGACTCATGTTCAATTCTTGAGCCAGGGATCTTCATCGGATGATTTCTATGGTCATGGTACGCATGTGGCTGGCTCGATTGCAGGTAATGGTATCAGCTCGGACGGACGATACCCGGGTATTGCTCCAAAAGCCAACCTGATCGACGTGAAGGTCATGGACGACCAGGGCATCGGCACTACTTCAGATGTTGTTGCCGGTCTACAGTGGATCATGGAGAACAAGGATCAGTACAATATCCGCATTGTGAATCTTTCACTCAACAGCACAGTGGAAGAGTCTTACCACACAAGTGCGTTGGACGCGGCGTTAGAGGTCCTGTGGTTCAATGGAATTGTCGTAATCGTATCTGCAGGCAACAACGGTGTCTCGGCAAGCGGCGTGGTGTATCCGCCTGCTAATGACCCATTTGTAATCACCGTTGGGGCTGCTGATGATATGGGCACCAGCGATATCAGCGACGATAATCTGGCTTCGTTCTCAGCTTTCGGTGTCACCGCTGATAACATCTCCAAACCCGACATCATTGTACCTGGGCGTAATATCATCAGCCTCCTAGCCAGTGATGACTGCAATCTGGTCATTGCCCATCCGGATCATGCCGTTCAAACCGAGGCAGGAACATTTTACTTCAGGATTTCCGGTACATCGATGGCATCGGGTGTCGCTGCCGGCGCGGTCGCCCTGCTAATGCAAGACGAACCAACGCTGAGCCCCGATCAGGTCAAAAGCCGGCTGCTAGATACCGCCAGTCCTTTCCCCTATGGGAATGGTGCCGGCTATGTGGATATCTATGCCGCTGTGCATTCAGATAGCCTCAATGCCGCCAATACTGGACTGACGGCCAGCCAACTTCTCTGGACCGGCTCCGACCCGATAACCTGGGGCTCCGTGGCCTGGAACTCGGTTGCCTGGAACAGTGTCGCCTGGAACTCGGTTGCCTGGAACAGCGTCGCCTGGAACTCAGTCGCCTGGAACAGTGTCAGTTGGGAACCCTGATCGCTGTTAAACCTGCGCCTGAGCTAACCGAACCGTATCGTCAGAAGGGCGATTAGCTCAGGCAGAAATCGGCGAGCCAACAATCACAAGGTCAATCAGGTGCCCGCAGTTCGGGCACCTGTTATTTATCCCTATGAGTGACCATTGACGCCAGCGAATTATTATGATAATATCCATCAAAATTAGATTACATCATCCATTGCATTGAAATGAGGGTATCTCCATGCTGATAGATCAGGCACAAACTGAGAAAGTGATACTAACTTCCACGGCCGCCGATGCCGTGCGAGATTTACTTGCCAAACGCAATCTGGCTGGTTATGCGTTGCGCGTTTTCGTAAGCGGGGGAGGCTGCTCGGGATTCCAGTATGGGATGGCCCTTGAAAATAATATCCGTCCCACCGACTCGAGCTATGAATTTGATGGTGTGCAGGTGGTGGTGGACGAGATCTCGATCAATTACCTGCGTGGAGCCACGATTGATTACGTTGAAAGTGTGATGGGCAGCGGATTCAAGATCGAAAATCCGAATGCCGTCTCATCGTGCGGCTGTGGCAGCTCTTTCCGCACCAAAGACGATTCCTATTCATCTTCAGGCGGCTGCAGCAGCTGCCAGTAAATTGCATGTCCTGTGCTAAAAAAGACCGGCCAAATAACCGGTCTTTTTTCTACCCTTACCTGCCTCGCAAGAATGAGATCAGTAATCCAAATAGACCTATTACACCTAAACCACTGATCACCAAACCCATCGGCAGCCTGGTCATCCCTCCTGGCTGGTCGGCGGCTGTAAACGTGGGTATCGGCAGTGCGCCGGGCGGCGTAAAAGTCGGCAAGCGAGTGGGTGGAATCTCGACGATAAACTGCGCTGCCAGGGTAGGATCAACGGTAGGTGTGGTACGCGGTGTCGGCGTGGGAGGCGGCTCGACTACCGATACACTACCCTGCAGGTTGACCAGGGGTGCGTACACCCATGCCACACCACCCGCCACTCCTGGATAAGCGATCTCGACCCAATCTCCCCCGACCGACCGGCCCAAGGCCGGAACTTCCTGCCCGGCGATGAGCACACCAACAATGGGATAGTCGGTGCTGGGACCGCCGCGCACGTTTATTTGATCCTGTTCCATAGTGACAATAGCCGTCGCTCCAGGTGGAGTTCCTGTCACAGTCGGGATAGACACCGTCGGGATTTGAGCCTGAGGACCCGCGCTGACTGAGTTGGCTGTAATACTCAGCAGTATCCCAGCAAAAAGCACCAAAATTCCCCTGCTCGTCAATAACTGCACTAACCACCTCCGAGATGAATGCTCAACTAAGAAAGCATAACGAAATCACTAAAGGAAGATTATAATCTACCCCATGAATACTAGGATTTTCCACGGTGACCTCTCTCCATCCGATATTTCTCGCGCTTTGGTTGCTCGATTCAACCGCGGCAACCTGCGTGCCCAACAGTTCGGCGGTGGTGATAAAGTAATCGTACAGATTGCCACGCTTCCCCAGCCGTATTCCGGTGGGCAGACTGCCATCTCGATCAGCTTGCAGAAGGTTGCAGATGGATTATCTGTCCAGATCGGGAAACAATCCTGGTTAGGCGTGGCTGCCAGCCTGGGGATGACTGCTTTTTGGACCTGGCGAAATCCCTGGAATATCCTATCGCGTCTGGATGACCTGGCGCAAGATATCGAGAACCTACAAATTGTTGATGATGTGTGGGGAACTATAGAAGACACCGCCCGAGCATTGGGTGCATCCTTTGAGCTTTCCGAGCGCCTGCGTCGGATGGTGTGCCCTTACTGCAATACCGCCAATCCGACCGGCGAGAGCAGCTGTATCGCCTGTGGTGCTCCGCTGGGCGATATTCAACCGCGTACCTGTAAGAATTGTGGTTTCGTTATAAGAAAAGGGGAGATAACTTGCCCAAACTGCGGGCAGTTGGCTTGATCCTTCCAATATCATTTTAGACTCGAGATTTATTATATTTAGGACTTACGCAGTTGAGGGAGGGATCAATCTGGATCGTGCCAACCGGATCCATCTGAAAGGCGCACCAAATCCTCTGCTCCAGGCGGTCCCCAGGTGCCTGCTTCGTAGACCGGCAGATTGCGCAACAACCTGGTCTTCCACCCTTCAATAATATCAGTGGTAAATGCCCAGGCTGCCTGCACCTCATCTGTGCGTGTAAACAGGGTTGCATCGCCAATCAGGCAGTCTAATAAAAGGCGCTCATACGCTTCTGGTGGTTCTTCTCCAAAAGTCTCCACGTAGTCGAAGTGCATTTTCACTGACTCGATCTGGTTGGTGTGCCCGGGCGCTTTCGCCCCGAAAGTCAGGGTGATGCCTTCCTCCGGTTGGATATTCAGGGTCAGTGTATTTGGGGCTTCGCCAGCCAGGTTGCGCCAGCCAAAGAGCGGCAATGGGACCTGGTCAAAGTGCACGGTGATTTCAGTACTGCGCCGCGGCAGGCGCTTACCAGAACGGACGAAAAAAGGCACACCTGCCCAACGCCAATTATCGACAAACAAGCGCACAGCCAGGTAGGTTTCGGTAAGCGAATCTGGCGCCACCCCTGGTTCATCTTTATATCCTGGCACACGCTTCCCATCTACGCTGCCGGAGACGTACTGGCCCCGGGAAGTGCTGCTCCACACGTCGTCTCCCCGGATAGGGCGTAGCGAGCGCAGGATTTTGACTTTCTCATCGCGCACCGCGTCGGCGTGAAATGCAACCGGCGCCTCCATTGCCGTCAGAGCAAGTAACTGCAGGATGTGATTCTGGAACATGTCGCGAATCACCCCTGCGGATTCGTAATACCCAGCCCGGCTCCCTACCCCTACAGTCTCCGCAACCGTGATCTGGACATGGTCGATATTTCGACGATTCCACAACTGCTCGAAAATCCCATTGGCGAAGCGAAACACCAGGATGTTCTGGACGGTCTCTTTGCCTAGATAGTGATCGATCCGGTAGACCTGCTGCTCATCGAAAACACTATGCACCACCTCATCCAGTGCAAGCGCTGACTGCAGGTCGTTGCCGTAGGGTTTTTCGATGATGATGCGCGTCCAGCCTTGCGGGCAATTGGATAAGTCAGCGGCTCCGATATTGCGGATAATTGTCGGGTAGACATCGGGCTGAGCTGCCAGATAAAACAGCCGGTTGCCTGCCTTCAGCTTATCCAGCAGCTCACCTAATTTTCGATAACCTTCCGGATCATCGAATGATCCTTGAACGTAGTGCATTCTGCCAGTCAGCTTCTCCAGGAGAGAATTCTGTACGGGCTGGGTGCGCGCAAACTCAGACACTCCCTGCCGAAGATTTTCTCCCATAACGCTCGCATCCCATTCTCGTCTGGCAAATCCAATGATATAGAAGCTGGCTGGGAGGCGATTAGCCAATTCAAGCTCATAAAGAGCCGGGACTAACTTGCGATTCGTCAGATCACCCGTAACGCCAAAAATAACGATCGCCACCGTACTGGCTGGATTCATAGTATTTGTCCTTATTCCTTGGAAGAGGGGATACTCTCATAGCTGGATCTGGTGGGTAATGCTGTTCACCAGACCCACCGGGAGAATCACGGGGAATGTAAAAATGCCAGCGCTCTGCGTATGTCCGGTATCAGGTCGATCTCGTCGGATTGCTCCACTGGCGCAAATGCCATGAGCTGCTGACCATGCTGGCGC
The DNA here is from genome assembly GCA_964525785.1 of uncultured Anaerolineaceae bacterium. Lineage (GTDB taxonomy): Bacteria > Chloroflexota > Anaerolineae > Anaerolineales > UBA4823 > JAQBDA01. Next base: position 844 of record CAZGIX010000213.1, on the reverse strand, counting down.
GATTCCAGGCGCGCCAGCAGCCTCTCCAATGCCGGGATGGAATCCAGATATCCGACCAGACCAATCATACGAGCTGCGTGCCGGCGAATATTTAATGGAACCTTACGAGATGAAAGGATATCTGCCAGATGGTTGCCAGCATATGGACATGAATTAAGCAGGCGAGCTACACTCTGTTCCAGATCCGGTCGGTCTGGCAGCACCTGGAGCAATGAGTAGATCTGGCGCGTGCGTATCTGTGACATGTAGCTCGTCAGACAATGACGCACAGCCTCGGGAGCAGGGCGACCTTGTTCATCAGAGATCAATACATCACCTAGAGCAGCGATCACCTGTACGCGAACATCCAGGTCGGATTCTATGATGCGGGTGGCAAGCAGGTATGATACCAGAGGCATCAGACGCACGGCGCGGGTCTCATATAGCCGGATCACAGCCATCCGGCGATGATGTACATCTGGACTGATCAACATCTCTGCCAGATGCCAGATCCCTGGGAACAACTCCAACATCCCAGAACTGGATGCTCCCACATCAAATAAGGTCGGCTGGGCTGGTTTGAGGTATACGTCATCGATTTCCATGAGTCTGACCTTCACAAGACTCGGCAGGCAATTAAACCCTGATTGCAAACTGCATCAAGCAAGCCACAGCTGCATCTGCTAAAGAGGAAGCGAAGCGTATTGATCGACCGCGCCTCCAAACAATGATCGATCACGAACAATCTCCATAAATGCAATCTTTTTACCGATTAATTTGCTGGCAACGAATTAATTATAACTTAACCTTTAACTCGAGTTTAGACAAAATCTAGGGCGGTTCTGCCCTTGAGCAAAACCGCCCC
>CAZGIX010000212.1:0-7910 GCA_964525785.1 uncultured Anaerolineaceae bacterium | reverse complement strand
CGCCTGGCATCCCCACAGGTGTTCAACCGGGGGATAGAAGTGGCGCGTTGCTCTTCCAGAAAGCACATCAGGCAAGCCGTCAAAGTCCAGAAACGCAAGATGGCTTGAGCGGTCATCAGCTGGTAATGATCGCTGCCCAGCAGGTCCTTGTCATACTCGAAGAAAGTCTCGATCTCCCAACGAACCGCCAGGATGCCGACCAGAGCTTGTGCGTCCAAGTCGAGCAGGGTGCTGCCGAAGTAGCGCACGGACTTCAAAGGTTGGTCGAAGTTGTGGCAAGTGATAAGCAGTAGAGTTGGCCCCAACTTGCGGATCCAGGTCTGCACCAGGTGAGCATACATTTTCTGTCCACCCTGATCCGAAGGCCAGACCACTTCCTGCCAGTCATCTCGACCTAAGCCAGAGGCATACTCGGAGAGCTTGAGCCATTCCCGGCTGCCATCAGCGGTGATGCAGCGCATGACCCGGTTGCTTTTCAGCCCACCACTGACCTCCCAGTTGCGTTTCTGAGCTGCTCTGCGCACCTGCTTGCAGTGATACCAGCTATCGATCAGCACGTGCGTGTGGGTTCCGGCTACCGGCTCGAAGCCTTCGATCTGCTTGACTGCCATGTCGATCTTGCTATGGAAGGGTACACCTTCTTGCTGACAGACCGCCTTCTGGCGATACATCTGGGCTTCCAGTGGGCAGCGTTGGCCGAGCAAGACATATAAGCCGGTGAACAAGCAATGTCCGCTCACCACGCATTGATCCGTGTTGGAATAATGCTGACCCAGACCGCCCATTTTGCGCCCCTTCGGCTTGCTATGCACCGAGTCGTCGAAGATCAGGTAACCCTTCGTTACACTCAGGGCAGGCTCTGTCACAACGGTTGCCTTGGGTCGTCCAACCGACTTCGGCCTTTCTGCCTTGAGACGCTCGTGTTCGGCTTGGACCAACTCTTCCAGGCGCAGTCGAAAACGCAACATCCAGGTCCGGGCTATGTCTGCCGGTGACCAGGGCCACTTGCTCAAGAACCGAGATAGTCCCGACAGGCTGATGCGTTCGCCCACCCCTCGCAATAATCCGGTCATGGTCTTCCGTTCTTCGCATTCGATCAACCCCAGCAGTATGGTGACGAAATACTTCCACTGGCGTTTGCTGAAACAAGGCCGAAAGACTTCCAGAAACTGGCAAAGTTGCTCAGATAGGCATACAATTGGCTTGGGCATGGTTTCACCTCGGGGTTTAGGTTCGGACAAACCATATTATCCCGGTTTGAACCATGCCTTTCTATTCAAGTTCTGTTAAAGTGCGAAAGTGCAAAGATAGTGTGAAAAATCATTGCAGTTTTCCAGTTTGGATTAATATACCATTTTAGATTAAAATACTAGACATCATCCCATAAATTATTTATTGTGGTGTGATAGCGGCTACGTCGCACACACTACAAAAATAATTTCGGGATAGGTTCCAAGCAATTCGACTTCGTGTGGGGTAGAGAGTTTGCACCAAATCATTGCGTTAGATGAATCACGCCGTCCCTGGACAGCGCGTTTGCTCACCCAGGAGTGGGGCTCCACAATGTCCGTATCGCGTGGGACACTGCACAGAGCCGACCTTCTGCCCGGTTTCGTGGCACTAGATCACGGAGAACCTATCGGGCTGGTCACCTATGATATCAATGGCGAAGAGTGCGAGGTAGTCACGTTGAACAGCCTGATCCAAGGTGCAGGCATAGGGACGGCTCTTCTTTCCGCGGTAGCGGAGACTGCCAGGGCAGCCGGCTGCCAGCGCGTCTGGCTGATCACGACCAACGACAATACCCACGCCCTGCGCTTTTACCAGAAACGCGGCTATCGTCTAGCAGCTTTATACCCCAACGCGTTGAAGGCCTCCCGCCGATTGAAGCCCGAGATCCCCATCACAGGCATCGACGGCATCCCCTTGAGGGATGAGATCGAGCTGGAATTTGTATTACGAGAGTAGAGAGCAGAGATTCGTATTACGAGAGTAGAGAGCAGAGATTCGTATTGCGAGAGTAGAGAGCAGAGATTCGAGAGTCGTTCTACGAGGGTAAACAGCAGAGATTCTAGAGTCGAGATAAATCGTGTGCAGCAGATATCACATTTTTCCCAAAGGAGAAACAAATGGCCAGATATCATATCCTCTCATTAGATGGCGGAGGCATCCGCGGTGTGCTCACCGCGGCCCTGCTGGAGCGCCTCGAAGACCAAGTGCCGGGCTTCATGGAGCAGGTTGACCTGATCGCTGGCACGTCCACTGGGGGTATCCTGGCGCTGGGGCTGGCGTCTGGAATGACCCCGGCGGCGGCGCGCGAGCTGTACGAGCGCCTGGGAGAGCATGTCTTTCAGGATTCGTTCTGGGATAACCTTCATGATCTGGGGCAGGCAACCGGCGCCCAATATTCCAATACCTACATTAAAGAAGAGCTGACCAAGCAGTTCGGATCGATGACCTTGAGCGACCTGGGCAAGAAAGTCATTATCTCATCCTTTGACCTGGACAATGAAGAGATCAGCTTCGGCAAGGTGCGTTCCTGGAAGCCAAAATTCTTCCACAACTACCCCGGTGAGGATTCTGATGGGCATGAGAGAGTAGTCGATGTAGCCTTGCGTACCAGCGCCGCGCCGACTTATTTCCCGGTGTACCACGGCTACGTTGATGGTGGGGTGATCTCCAACAACCCAAGCATGTGCGCCCTGGCCCAGGCGCTGCAGCCCGATACCGGCAACCAGCGGCTGCGCGATATCCGCCTGATGTCGTTGGGGACGGGGGTCAATCCCAAGTACCTGACAGTGGTTGATGATGATTGGGGATTCGTACATTGGGCGCCGCATGTGATCAGCCTGATGATGGAGGGCAGCATGGGACTGGCAGATTACCAATGCCGCCAGCTGCTGCACGAGCGCTACCTGCGTGTCAACCCAATACTGCCGATTCCTATCGGACTGGATGGGCTGGCAGAGGTGCCAATTATGAAGAGCCTGGCAGCGCAGTTTGACCTGGAAGAGGCGCGCAACTGGCTGAAACGCAACTTCAGATCCGCGAAGAAACAAACGGACCCGCCAGCAGGCAGCTGAGAAATATATAAATCTGTTCAGCGGAGTAGCGAATGCAAGCCCGTCTACATCCCTGCGGCTGAGAGCCAGCCAGGAAGAGATTCCAGCAGGCGGCGCATCGTAGATCGCGCCGCTTGTTGGTAGAAACTCAGATCACCGTAGGCTTCACCCCCTTGCGGGCTGACCAGATCAGTGATGCCGCGTAAGATCAGGCAGCGCTGGTTGTTGCGGCGCGCCACCCAGGCGATTGCGCCGCTCTCCCAATCGCCTGCCACCGCTCCATACTGCTGCGCCAGAGTGACGATATCCTGCGGAAGCAGGTCCCGGTCAGCAGAGACGAGCAGGCTGCGGCGCACCGGTTGCGGGTAATCTGGCTTGAGCCAGGACAGGTCCATGTCGGTGGTGTAGTGGGCAATGTGCGCATCGCGCTCGCCCATCTGCTCGATGATGTCATACACCAGGGTGCGCTCCACCAGCAGGATCTCTCCCCGCTCCACGTGCCCATCGAAGCCGCCGCAGGTACCAAGGTTAACCAGCAGCTCCGGCTTCCAGCGGTCGATTACATATTGCGTGGAAGCAGCTGCGGCAATCTTTCCCCACCCACCCTGAAAAAACAGCAGCACATCTCCCCCCGCATGAAGGTTGTGAACGAACCAGCCGCCAAAGGGAGATCGCTGGATGCCCCCGGCACCGAGGATCTCTACCACCGCACGCCACTCGGCATCGGCAGAGATCAAGACGATTGTACGGACAGCAGGATCGGGCATCATGTGCTGAATTGAGAGGCAAACCCATGCACCGCTTCGAGAGGCAGCCTCACATCCATCTCTACTTCATGCGGCGTATAATCCGCCAGTCGATTCCATCCAGTCAACAATGCGATCGGCGGCGCGCCCCACATCATTGTCCGAGATATCCAGGGTCAGGACTGGCAAAATGGATTCGCTCACCAGGCGGCGCATCAGCTCCTGGTCATCAATAAACGCCTGCAGGTCGTCGTACTGGGACGGGTTGCCGGAGACTTTCAATCGCTCCTCCCGGGCGGTGGCAAACGATTCTGGGGAGCGGGTCACGAAGACAAGGTGAAAGCCCAGCGGTTTGAGGCGCTGTTCCAGCCAGCGGAACGGATAATCTACTGCGTGGCAGGTGAGCTGGTACATGCGCGTGGAGATATGGAAGCGATCGACGATCCAGGAGTAGTAACGCTGCAGCTCGAACAGGCGCACCCAGGTGTGATACGTCTCCATCGCCTGGGCTTCTTCGTCCGGGTTGAAATTGATCAACCCGCGCCCCCAGGGGAAATTGGTGAATGCACACCATTCCGCAGAGATGAGCGGCGAGTGATAGCGATATTTGCGCGGCCCGACGAAGCGTGGGTGCTCGTTGAGGGTGAAGGCGATCTCGGTTTTGACGGTCAGCCGGGTGCCTTCCAGGATCACTTTGGGACACAGTTTTGAGGACATAAGGTTATGCAATGATCGAGAGTAGAGAATAGAGATTGGAGAGTTGTGGGTGCCCATTTGAACGGAACACGGCAATTATATTGTATGATAAGGATGAGAGGTAGTGATTTGTAGCTTATGGAGAACATGCCCACCACACCCCGCTTGCTGGTTGGCGTAGCAGCCCTGGCGGCAGCGACGCTGTGCCTTGAGAGCGCCCTGACGCGCCTGCTGGCGGTGGCGCAGTTCTATCACTTTGCCTTCCTGGTGATCAGCCTGGCGCTGCTGGGCTTCGCTGCCAGCGGCACCCTGCTCAGCCTGTCCGAGCGGCTGCGCAGCTTACCCCTGGCACACCTTCTTTCCGGCAGCGGGTGGGCTTTTGCAGCCAGCGTGGTCCTGGCCTACGCCGGCGCCAACTTGCTGCCGTTCGATAGCTACAGCATCGGGATTGACCCACGCCAGTATGCCTACTTTGCCCTGTATTACCTGGCGCTTAGCCTGCCATTCCTCTTCAGCGGGCTGGGGATTGGCGCCGCCCTGTCCCAGGCGGGTGCGCACAGCCACACATTTTATGCGGCTAATCTGCTGGGCTCAGCCGCCGGGGTGGGCGTGGGACTGCTGCTGATGGAGCTGGCAGGCGTGCCCGGTGCGCTGATGGGCAGCATCATCCTGGGCCTGGCGCTGGAGCCGGTCATATCCGGGAGAGATGGCGGAAGATCCGCCGGCAGATGGAGAGCCGCCAGCCTGGTTCTCCTGTTTGCTGTGGCGATGGGCCTGGTCCTATTCACAGCCGCCAACCTACGCGGGCGCAGTCCGATCGGGCTGGTGCTCTCGCCCTATAAAGGCCTGTCATACGCCCGGCTGTACCCCGGCTCGCGCTGGCTGTACGGGCGCTGGAATGCTACCGGGAGGGTGGATGTCATCGCCCAGGCAGGGACACGCGCACTTCCAGGGTTGAGCTACACCTTCCCAGAAACGCCGCCTGAGCAGCTTGGCCTGTCAGCGGATGGCGATGACCTCTCCCCAATAACCCTGGTGCCGCCGGACCAGTTCGCGGCTGCTAGCTACCTGCCAGAAGCGTTGATCTTCACTCTGCGACCGGGGGCCGACAGCCTGGTCCTCGAGCCGGGCGCCGGGCTGGGAATCCTTCAAGCCCTGGCAAACGGCGCCACCCGGGTGACAGCAGTCGCTCCAAATCCCCTGGTCCCGCTAGCAATAGAAAAGGTAGCTTCCCCATATAATTTATATCGGAATCCGCAGGTGCAGCAACACATCGCCAGCGCCCGAGCCTTCCTGGATAGAACTGGCGAGCAGTACACCCTGATCCTGATGCCATTGAGCGATGCGTACCGCCCGGTAACGAGCGGGGCATACAGCCTGCATGAGACCTATTCACTGACGGTGGAGGCGTTCGCCCAGGCGCTGAGGCGCCTGTCGCCGGATGGCATCCTGGCCGTCACGCGCTGGATGCAGACCCCGCCCAGCGAATCCCTACGCCTGGCGGCAACCTTGATCGAAGCACTGGAGCAGGATAACGTCCAGGAGCCGTCAAAAGCGCTGGTGCTGTACCGTGGGGTGCAAACCATCACTGCAGTGGTCCAGGCGGATGGTTGGACGACTTCCGAACTAGCGCAAGTGCGCAGTTTTACTGTAGAGAGACGCTACGACCTGGTGTGGGCGCCGGATATCCGCCCGGAAGAGACCAACCGTTTCAACAGGCTGCCCGAAGCTTCTGATTACCTGAGATTGAAGGAGCTGTTCGAGAGCCAGGACAGAGAGCAATTCTACACCAGCTATCCGTTCGACATTCGCCCAGCGACGGACAACCATCCCTTTTTCTTCCATTTCTTCACCTGGGAGCAAATCCCAGATATCTTAGCCGGCCTGGGGCGTACCTGGCAGCCGTTCGGAGGCAGTGGTTTCCTGGTGCTCCTGGCGCTGTTGGGACTGGTGATCATCCTCAGCCTGGTACTGGTGATCGCACCGCTGATCCTTCCCGGTGTGCTGATGGGAGCTCAAAACGACCCCACTCCTCCACCCGTGAACGGCCGCGCAGAGCGATCCGGAGCATCCTCATATGCGCCGCTCAGGCTCATCCTCCTATACTTTACCCTGATTGGGCTGGCGTACCTGCTGGTAGAAATCCCACTCATCCAGCGCTGGATACTGCTCCTGGGACACCCGACCTATGCTTTCAGTATGGTGGTGTTGGCGATCCTGCTGTTCTCAAGCCTGGGGAGTGCCATGGCTCGGGCGCGCTGGCTGCCGCGGCGTGCTGCGCTGAGTGCCCTGGTGGTCTGCGCTCTGGTTACACCGTGGGTGACACAAGCGATAACAGCTGCCACACTCGGTTGGCCGACAGCAGGACGTCTGGCTGTTTCCCTGCTGGGACTGGCGCCTCTGGGCTTCTTGATGGGTCTGCCGTTCCCCCTCGGATTGCGGCAGATGGAGGGTGCGGCTGTCAGCTCGATCGCCTGGGCATGGGCAGTCAACGGCTGCGCCTCGGTCATCGCCTCGGTAGGGGCGGCAATCCTATCGCTGGCATCCGGATTTAATGCAGTGCTGTGGCTAGGAGCGCTGGCTTACGCAGGCGCGCTGGGGGTGTATATCAAGTGGAGGAAACAGTAGGCTATACGCAGATCATAGAGCCCGCGGGCGCGGCTTATTGATGGATAAATGGCACGAAACGCACATCGCCCAGGTTAACCGCCTGCAGCTCGCCGCCTACCACCTCAAACTGCCACAGGGTTTGAACCAATCCTACCGGGCCTATCGGGATGACCAGGCGCCCTCCTTCTGCGAGCTGGTTGGCGAGCGGTTGGGGCAGATGGTCGGGAGCCGCAGTAACGATAATGGCGTCGTATGGGGCGTGGTCTTCCCAACCGTAATATCCGTCGGCGTTGAGCACCTGCACGCCCTTGTATCCCAGCTCCTGCAGCCGGATGGAAGCAGCATCTGCCAGCTCGGGGACAATTTCTATCGTATAGACTTCCATGCCCATCTCTGCCAGGACGGCAGCCTGGTAACCGCTGCCAGTGCCGATCTCGAGCACCCGGTCACCCGGCTCCACACCCAGGGTCGCGCTCATCAGGGCAACGATATATGGCTGTGAGATGGTCTGCCCATAGCCGATCGGCAGCGGGTGATCATCATAGGCCTGGTCGAGGTAGTCATCCAGCACGAAACGATGGCGTTCAACCTGGCGCATGGCCTCCAGCACCAGTGGATCATCCACGCCGCGCAGCTCGATCTGCTGGCGCACCATACGCTGGCGGGCGTCGATGTAGGGGTCCTCGGTTTGTGCAATGGTGGTGGTCGTGGAGGGTGTCAGCGTTGGCGTAGGAGTGCCAGCCGGGAGGCAGGCAGACAGCCCTATAGTTATAGCCAGTAATAACAGCCGGATTCT
>CAZGIX010000211.1:0-7947 GCA_964525785.1 uncultured Anaerolineaceae bacterium | reverse complement strand
AAAGGCACCAGCACACAGGCAGCCAGGAAATACCACAGGGTATCTCCACTGAGTTCGGGCAGGCCCCCGTTGGCCGCGAAAGACGCCCACATCAGCCCGCAGTAGATCATCAGAGCCGACGCCCAGTAAGCCCGGTTGCCCGCCCGGGTGCGGATCAGCACCGTGCGCTCATCGCGCTCTTCCGCGCTCAACCGGCGGGCGGATTGTTCGTCCTTCAGCGCAGCGGTGTAGCGCACCAGGTAGCTGATGCCAACCCCTGCCAGCAGGATACCCAGGCCGGTAACGATGCGCAGGTTATACGGCAGGGAGGCGTAAGCCCGCTCGAGTAGAAACCCTACCCCCGCCACAATCACACCCGCAACCAGGAGTATCCATCCCCAGCGCACGCGGGCCGCAATCCATGGAGTTCGATTATTCATGATTATCCTCGCTTGAATATAAAAAAAGATCTTCAATGGTCATCTGGAACAGGCGCGCCAGCCGGAAAGCCAGTGTAAGAGAAGGGTTGTAACGCCCTTTTTCCAGGGATATGATCGTCTGGCGCGTGACCTCGACGCGATCGGCCAGCTCCTGCTGGCTCCAGCCATTTTTACCCCGCAGCTCTTCTAAACGGTTCTTCATGCCACCTCCTATGTAAAGGAAACTATACATATTATAGTAAAGTTTCCTTTACATGTCAAGGGTCCTTTACATAATCGTCGCGGATTCGTTATCGTCAGGACTTACGCAGTTGAGGGAAGATAGCGGGGAATGGGATAGCAAATCTATCCGATGATCCGTTAAGCCTTAACAAGATTCCGTAGGTGCGAGCGTGGAAGGAATGATTAACAAGGATACAAAGGATGGAAAGGATATGTTTACCGTTCCGTCCTTCGAACTTCGTATGACCGCCGACTGCCGACGGCAGACAATGGTCCGCGGTAGGTTGTCTGCCGTCAGCCGTAAAGGGCAAGATTTTCTCGGCGCGTTCCGCGGTCAAGTACAGCTACAGCCCCGTCCGGGTTAACGCTCCTTCGGAAGTCTCGGAATAATGAAGGGCACTTCTCGCTTATACCGCAAGTAGGCTTCGCCAAACCTCTCGGCCAGCTCCCGCTCTTCGATTCGCTTCAGATAGAGCATCAGGAGCGCCCCAAAGGCGATCACAAAGCCTATCCCGGCAAAGGATCCCACAATGACCCCCAGGCCCAGGTAGAGCAGGATGGATCCCAACGTCATGGGATTGCGGCAATAGCGAAACGGTCCCCTGGTCAGCAGCTCATGGGTAGGCAGTATCGGGAGCGGTGTGCCCCGCCCGCGCGTCAGCTGAACATAGATCGACCACCAGGCAAAGGACAGCCCTGCAACCACCAGCAGCCCGCCGAGTATGTAGCTCAAACCTCCGAGATCCATGCGCGGCAGGCCAAGCTTCCGGTCCCAGGACGGGCCGACCCACATAATAACCCAAGGCAGCAAGATCACGAAAATGACCCCTGCCAGGAGGGTGGCTACCATCCGAGCCGCGAAACTGTGTTCTCTCTGCGCCAGCCTGTAAAAAAGGGACATACGCGCTCCTATAGAAGTTAAATCAGCGTTCACTGATGCAAGGCGCGGGCCAGGCGATACGATGTCGCGGCTCCATAAAACAAAAGAAAATAGACCAGAGAGACGGTATGCAGAGTTGTATCAAACCGTATCGCCGTCCTGACCTGAGGGGGATTGTGGGGCAAGGAAATCGCCCTCCGGAAGCCGGATTACCACCTGCGTGGAATTATCCGGCATGGTTTCGACCGCCAGCATCCCGCCGATGACTGCCAGCATCGTGCTGTGCAGGGAGAGGCCCTGCCCGCTGCCGCTTGTGGACCGATCTTGCAAATTACCATTGCCGTTATTCCGGATGCGCACTTCCAATCCATCCTTCCAGACCATGCTGATATCCAGCACCAGGGTCGAATCCGGCTGTCCGCGAAAGGCATGTCTGCCTGCGTTGCGGATGGCTTCACGGGCAGCGTAATAAACTACTTCCAAGACCCAGCCGGGTATGGAGCTTTGTCCCTCTTTGACCTGGGGATCAACCTGCCAGGTAACCTGGTCGAAGGCGCCCGGCAGCTCGCTGCTGATCATCCGTTCCAGTGCACCTGCCAGGCCAACTTGCTCCAACTCCGGCGCAAGGGTGTGCGGCATCTCGCGAATGAGCGCCGCAATCTGACGGTGTACGTTCTGTAGGGTCTGCATGGCATCGCCGGATAAGTCACCGGCTTGCTCGCCTGATTTATTGAGGTCGATCATGGCGGTGTGGATCAGGGGCAACACTTCGTCATGCAGGATGCGGCGTGTCTGGTGGTCCAGGAGGCGGTCGCGGGAGAGCCGCTGCCGCTGCAGCGCCACCAGGCGGCGGGAGAGCTCAAGGCTGGCTTGTGTGTCCAGCAGCCTCTCGCCCGTGGCGCGGGCGATCTCGAATTCTTCCTGCGTAAACAGGCTGCGGTCGATTTTCTCGCCTAACATCAATATGCCGATCAGTCCACGGTCGCTCCACAGCGGCAGCGCCCAATACAATCCTCCCCAGCGCAGTGGGTCCAGCGTGACATACAAGGCGCTGGGAGAGGCGATCCGGGCTGTGATCTCAGCAGTGTCCGGAAGATCGGGTGTAAAGCCAGGCGGGTGAAAAACTGGTCCTCCGAAAACCTGGGTCACCGCTCCCAGGGAGATCAAGGCCGCGCGCTGGGTCTGCAGGAGGTCCGAACACAGATATTGGAACGGGAGCAGGATGCGGCTGTCCACCAGACTTGAGTCTGAGTAAGAGAGCAGCTGGTCGAGCAGCTCCTGACTGCGCACAAATGGCCGCAGGTGAGACAGATACTCTTCGCGCTCGATGAATGAGCGCCAGCTCAGCAATGCGTAAAAGACCGCAATCAAGATCGCGCTGAGCAGCAGCAGGTAAACCGGTGAAAGCTGGTATGTGAGGCCCCATGCGACAGCAACTGAAAATCCCCCCGCCAGAATGATGATCCGTTTCCAGTGCTGACGCAGGCCCCGGCGGGGTAAAGTCTGGCCCGTAAAGACCTCGTACGAGACAATTGCCTGACCCACCATAAGCACAGCCGAGGCGATCAGGGAGGCGATGACCAGGTCGGACCAGGCGATGGTGACGGCAAAGGAAGCGGGGATCAGACCGGCGCGGGCGATGGTGAAGGCCCAAAACATCACCCCGCCAACCAACAGGCCTACAAGCGCCAGGATGATGGAGGCCGACATCAGCCAGGGCTTTGCGCGCTGCCGTGCAAGATCACCCATGATGCGAGCCGATGGCGCCGGTCGACGCAGGGCATCGATCGAAAGGGCAATGCACGCCCCGATGTAGATCGGATAGATCAGGACGATCAAGGGGATGCCGAACAGCGATGGATCGGTCCGGATATCCAAATGCGCCAATTGTGTGATCAGGGGGATCGGATTTGCCACGTAAACCATGGCGGTGATGGCGAGCGCCAGTACCGATGCCAGGATAAAGGGATACATATGACGGCGGTAGAGAGGCGTGAGGCGATTCTCCCAAAAGCCACCGTACCACAGCATGACCCCATACCAGGCATAAGGGAGGGCGACGACCGGCAGCCAGCCCACCCGCCACCAGAAGTTCAGATCCGGGCTGGCAGAGAAGAACGGACGGCTCAAGATGACGGTGTGGCTCAGAAAAAATATGCCCGCCAGCAAAAGCTGGCTGACAACGATCCAGATACCGGTCGTGAGCCGGTGGGCGTTTAGCGCCACTGTCAATCCCAGCCAGATCAGGACGATGGTGTTAAAGAGTGAGACGGCCATACTGGCCCAGTCGAGGACAGGCTCGCCGGTCATGGTGACAAGGGCACCCATTCCCCGCGCTCGTCTAAGACGTGAGGCACGCCGCGTTCATCCCAGTGGATCAGCCTGCCCGCCTGTACGATCAGCGCAGCGCGGGTGCGCGCAATCTTCTCGTCGGTTGCCGATGCAGATAGATCCCAGGAGATGTAAATCTGACCATTCGTGCGGCTGATGGTGCGCTTATCACGAAAGCCCATGCGCATGGCAATTTGCTCGTTGGTCAGACCCTGCGCCAGATACCTGGCGACGGTCTGCTCGTTAGGCTCCAAAAGGGCCATTGGATCGTTCTCTTCTTTAAGACGTACCTCCTGGACACGCGCCTCGATATCGGGATCGATGAAGCTCCTACCTGCGACGGCATCTTTCAGCAAGGGCAGGATCATTTGGGGCAGCAGGTAATTCGACTTGCGCACGTATGCATAGTGGCTCAGGATGCGCGAATGCTGAAAATCCCGGTAGTAAGCGTCATCGTCCTGGATGGAGTAAAACACGACCGGAAAACGCGGCAGCTCGCGGCGGATCGCAACTGCGGTCTGGATGCCGTTCATCTTCCCGGCAAGCTGCACATCCATCAGCGTCACCGTTGGGAGCGGGCTTTCAGCCGGGTCTGAGACGCTCGAACCCTTGCGACTTTCTCCGCTCAGCAACGACAGGCAGTATTCGAGGGCCTCTTCACCGCTCTCGCAGTCGTATAGCACTTGCACCTGTCCGGCGGCTTCTAATCCCATTCGCAAGGCAGCGCGCAGCTTCGCATTGTCTTCGACCAGTAGCAGGTAGATCATGGATGAATGCAAGCATAGTCCAGGGAAGGCAAATTTGTCAAGCACGTGAGTGCGCGAGTTTGCGGTTTTGAACGGTGGAGCGGGGAGGGGGATTCGAATATAACATGGGTGGATACGACCGAAGACCGCGGACGGCAGACCGCGGTCTACAGACCACACAGACGACAACTTGACGGTTCGATCAAGAGGGAGTGAACGTGAAGGTAAAATTGATCTTGCCCGCACTGACTGAAGCCAAGAGTCCCTACTGGAGGCCGATCAAATATTCGCTCTTCCCCCCGTTGGGATTGGCAACCCTGGCCGGTTACCTCGACCCGGGTGATGAGGTAACCCTGCAGGACGAGCATGTGGAGAGGCTGGATCTGGACGATGAGCCGGACCTGGTGGTCATTCAGGTGTATATTACCTCAGCGTACCGCGCATACGAGATCGCCGATCACTACCGCAAGAAAGGCGCATATGTCTGCCTGGGCGGGCTGCACGTCAGTTCACTGCCGGAGGAAGCCGCCGGACACGCCGACAGCATCTTTATCGGTCCCGGGGAGGATATCTGGCCGCAGTTCTTAGCCGACTATCGAAGCTGGTATCCATACAAGGTGTACCGCTCGCGTGAACGCAGCCTCGAAGGCATACCGAGGATTCGCCGGGACTTGATCAAACGGCATCTCTACCTGGTGCCGAACTCTATCGTCGTGTCCAGGGGCTGCCCGCATCACTGTGATTTCTGCTACAAGGATGCTTTTTACTCGGGCGGTAAATCGTTCTACACACAGCGGGTTGACGAAGCCCTGGCAGAGATCGACCGCCTGCCCGGGCACCACCTCTACTTCTTAGATGACCACCTCTTCGGCAATGCCAGGTTCGCGGCCAGCCTGTTCGATGGCATGCTGGGCATGGGGAGATTGTGGCAGGCGGCTGGCACGGTGCAGTCGGTGCTCAAGCCGGGGTTGGTCGAGAAGGCCGCGGCTTGCGGGCTGCGCAGCTTATTCGTGGGTTTCGAAACCCTGGATCCCGGAAACCTCAAAGCGCAGCATAAGATCCAGAACCTGAATCGGGACTACGGTGCAGCCATCCGCCGGCTGCACGACCTGGGCGTGATGATCAATGCCAGCTTCGTCTTCGGCATGGATAACGACGACGAGGGCGTCTTCGAGCGCACAGTCGAGTGGGCCATCCGCCAGGGCATCGAAACAGCCACCTTTCATATCCTCACTCCTTACCCAGGCACGGCTCTGCACCGCAGAATGCAGGTGGAGGGCAGGATCACCACCGGTAATTGGGACCTGTACGACACCCGGCATGTTGTCTTCCAGCCGGCGAAGATGAGCCCGCAAGCTTTGGAAGCCGGCTACTGGCGCGCCTACCGGGAGTTCTACCGCTGGGGATCCATCTTTCACGCCGCCGGGACGAAAGAGACGATCCTCGGAAAGCTGCGACACCTGGCGTATTCGGCAGGCTGGAAGAAGTTCGAGCCGCTGTGGGATTGGGTTATCAGGACGAAGCGGGTGGCTTATTTCCTGCCGGTCCTGGAGGATATCCTGGCCGCCCGCTCGCAGAAGGCCGGATGGGATGAGCTTGATCGTGAAGGCGCGCAAGTGGGCGGAGAGACCGAAGCACTGATTCCTCCCATCACAGACGGGGGGAGCTGGCGCATGCCTGCTAATGGAAATGAACTTCTTATCTCACAATCGAGGGTAAATCGAAAAGCAGCACATCCTTCCGCTCCTGAGCTACCTTAGTTACCTGTCTTGTATACCCAGAGCGTGAACATAAGGCAAAGTAAATCCGGCGATTACCTAGTTCTGGTAAGATCAAACTTGCTTTACGCTCCAAATTCGCAAGGATGTCATTGCCCACTGGTTTGCTGCTCCATTTGCATTCTACCAGTATGGCGTCGGTTTCCCCCATTACCACCAGGTCAATCTCCTCATTTGCCTTCCACCAACTGCCAATATTTAATGGGACAAAGGGGAGATTACCAGATAATCCGGCTGACCATAAGAACTGTCCACATACTTCTTCGAATACCAATCCGGTGAATAAATCAAGCTGTGGCAATACCTGGTTATCCAGGATGATCTGCGAGCCACCGCGCTCGAGCTGCGAGCGGTTGGGGTGTACAAATCGGAACCAGAAACGCAGATAGGGATCTTGGAGACGATAAATCCCACGACGACTTTTGTGGGGCTGCTCATCGGTAACCGGGACGCGGCGCTCTACCAGGTGGAGTTGCTGTAGTGTATCCAGGTAAGCAGTCGAACCTTCAATCTGGGTAGCCATCTTGATCTCGTTAAGGCGAGTTTTCCCAGCCGCTATTGCTTGCAATATGGCAAAATAGTTGCGCGGCTCACGCAACTCCTGCTGCAGGATAAAGCGTACCTCGTCGTATAAAAATGAACCTCTCGTCAGGACACCATCATGAATATTTTGCGCAAGCGAGCTGCTCGCTTGTATAGTTTGTAGATAAGCTGGTGTACCGCCATAAACTGCATAAGCTCGCACCTGGTCTTCAAGTGAATAGTTCTGGAAAAACCAACGAGCATCCTGAAACTGGAGCGGTTCGAGCAAATATTGCCCCGTCCGGCGTCCATAGAGCGGCGCCTGGTATCCAAGAACTGTTTCTTCCATCATCCCTATATAGGAACCGCACAAGATCAGCATCATCTGGCTGTCTTTCAGAACCTGATCCCATACTCGCTGGAGGATGCTTGCCACAGGAGGGTGGGCGCTGACCAGGTAGGGGAATTCATCCAGCACCACCACCAGACGGTCTGTGAGCGCTGCCCGTCCTAACGCTTGAAACAGATCCTCCCAGGATGAATAAACTGCACTGATATGCCCAGTACCAAACAAGACATCGTTAACGGAATTGGAAATGGCTGTGCGCAGGGATATTTCAGAACCCAAATCTGAGACAAAGAAAATCGCTCGCTTGCCGTCACAGAAGCGCGCCAGCAATTCGGTTTTACCGACTCGCCGGCGTCCATACAGCACGAAGAACTCGGCTTTACCTGAGGCAAATCGCATCTCCAAAAGGTCAAGTTCAGCAACCCGATTGACAAACATGAACAGTCTCCAAAATAAGGATATCTAGATTATGATAATTGTGATTTTCTTAAATAGCATTATAACAGATTAGCACCCCCCACCTTAATGGCGTGGTCTCGACCCTAAGTGAATATTGTTACTCGCATCAGCATAAAATTCAAACCACCGAATTTCCTCAACGTCAGATGTCCCCACATATTGAACTCAAATGGAATACCCCCATCCCTGGGGGTAAAAGTGGGCGGAACAGGACTCGAACCTGCGACCTTCTCTGTGTAAG
>CAZGIX010000210.1:0-7961 GCA_964525785.1 uncultured Anaerolineaceae bacterium | reverse complement strand
CCTTATTATCCTGGGTTACCCGTTCCTTGGGAATATTCTATACAAGGTTGGGTTGTGGGGCTTTCTGCACACCCCCTCGACAACCAGCCGGCTGCCCCGCAACCCAACGATGGCCTACGATGCACAACCGCAGAGAAACATGAACAAGGATGGTCAGGATATAAAGGATAAGCAGCAAAGGATTTATGGCAAAGCCACAAAGGCGCAGAGTCGCAAAGAACGCCCACCGGAAGGTTATTTTCACCTACCCCTAAATCCCCTCCCATCAGGGAGGAGCCTGCCTTGAGCACAGCGAAAGGGTTGGGGCAGGTCGTTACTCACAGCTCACCGCTGCAGGTAATAGATCCCGCTATCTCCGCTCTTCCCAACCAGCAGATGAACCTCCCCGGCCTCGTCCACGAACACCGCATAGACACCCGCATATCCCAAACCGCTGAGATAGGTATCCAGGTCTTCAGGGGCGCCGAGCACGCCGTCCGTCTCAACGCGCAGCATGTTGGCCCAGTTCTGCTTGTAATAGTAGACCACCTTTGCCTGGCTGGATGCCGCCCCCACATACCAGGGGGTCGCATACTGCTCAGTGTTGCCCGATACGTCTACAGGTTCCGACCAGACCCCGCCTTCCCAGGTATAGCGGTACACCCGCGAGTGGGTAGGCCACATGAAGTGGTCGGTCACCATGTAGAATTTGCCGTCCACTCCTGAGTAGGTCAGCAGGATCTCTTCGTCGTTCTCGGGCACCGGGTAATAACCGCTGGCAGCCTGGCGCAGGGGGAATTCGCCCAGCCCAGGCCCATAAGCGGTGCGCACCTGGCGAGGGTCATCCGCACCGATGCCCCCGCCAAACCCTGCCTGCCAATCCTGGAACCAGGCCAGCATCACCCCCTCCCCGGGAGCGACAGCCAGGCTCGAGTGACCCGTGTCCGGGTTGTTGATCGGGCGCAGCGGGGCAGACCAGTCCGAGCCATCCCAGTAAGCGTACACGGTACGGGCGCGGTACTCCGATCCGATGCCGGTGTTGAACAGGTATCCATCCAGCCAGAGGATGTGCAGATAGCCGGTGGCGGGGTCCAGCGCAACCTTCGGACTGCCGCCAGATGATGTAATGATCGTGGGTTCCGAGACCACCCCATCCGTGACGGTGTGGTGCACCAGGCCATCCAGGCCCTCGTAAACCAGGTGGACGATGTGGCGGGTATTATCCACCAGCAGGGCCGGCGTGGAGCCGTTGTCGTTGATCGCCAGGGCCGGCGTCCAGTGGACACCGTCCGTCGAGGTGGAGTAAAAAACAAACTTCCTGCGTGAATAATCCTCGTCAAAGTAAGATAGCTCGCCCGTCCACAAGACGTGGATGCGCCCGCTCGATTCCACCCCCAGGGCCGTTTGGACGCCGTCGTACTCCGGGATCTTGTAGCCGCCGACACTGCCCGTCACCAGGGGAGGCGCGGGGGAGTTTGCCGGGCTGCACGGCAAGCCGCGCAGGCATACCCGCAACTGCAGGTCGTCCACATAAGCGCCATAGGGGCGAGAGCCAGAACCTGTGGAGCGAAAATCGAGCGCCACGCGCAGGTCTTTGTATCCCAGCAGGCTGCCCAGAGTCGGGACGTTCGCCAGGTCCAGCACCAGGTCTTCCCAGCCATTGGTCTGACCGCTGTGGCAGGCGCCGAAGAACTCTTCCAGCTTGTACTGGCTGTCTTTTGCAACCAGCGCACACACCTGGTCGTCTTCTTCCAGGTTGGTTAATACCTTCATGCGCAGCTCGGCTGCCGAAGCGAACTCGAGGTTGACGGTCTTATTGTGGTACGGGTCATGTTCCGGCATGGTCACGATCGTCCCGCGTCCCGAGGGCATATAGTCGGCGCCGCAGGGCGGGGGGTCTTCTGCAGAGTTATGAGAGCCAAAGGCCCAATTGCTGTACTGCCCGGAGTAAGCTGCACAGTCTCGCGGTCTCCAGAAATAGTCGGGGAATTGTGACATAACACCCCAGCCATAAGACCAACTGGGATATGGGGCATCCATATCATCGTAGTTTTCTTTCAGCGCCGTGCGCCAGTAATCACGCCGGGCAGATTGGCTGGAGCCATAGCTGCTGCTTGTAATTGCGGGCAGGTAGACCTGGGAAGGCCATCCCACCGTCACCCGGAATGTGTCCTGAACCGCCACCTGCCCGTCGCTGGCCTCGACCGTCACAGTGCCGGCTCCCTCCCAGCCGGCTTGAGGCGAGACGGTCAGGCTGCCATCGCTCTCCAAGGTCACACCTGCGCCCAGCTCGCTGTTGCCCACGATCAGGTAGCCCAGCTGGTCGGGACTCAGGTTGGTGTGCTGGGCGTAGCTGCGGACGTTGAAAGCCGGCAGCAGGGCCTCGCCCGGCGTCAGGCGCAGGTCGGGCAGGGCAGAGAAGTGCAGGGGGGTATCAAACTGGGCCGCCAGATAAGCCGCAGTGCGGTGCGCCTGCTGGAGCACAGCTGCCCCGCCCGGAACGCCGTCCAGGTACAGGGTCAGGCCAGTCAGCGTGTAGGGACCATCGACACCATGCCCGCCGATCTGTGCGCCCGGGAACAGCAGCTCAACGAAGCTCATCCCCCCTGGCAGATCGGCTTGAACAGCTGCGCCGCCGATCTCCTCGCCCAGCTTATCGACCAACCTGCCTGCCAGGCGGTAGCTGCCGGCGTCATCCACCTGCACCCCCACCCGCACCAGCAGGTGCTCATACAGCCCATCCCCATCGTCATCACGACCGGCATCGGTGAAGCTGCCGGTGAAAGCCAGCCCGCCGGAGGGCTGGTCGCCGGTGCTGAATACCCAGCGGATCTCTCCCAGGGTGAGATTGCCATCTAAATCCGCAATGCCCGCCGCGATTGTAGCCATATACGCCTGGTTGGGCAGCAAGTCCGAGGCGGGCGTAAAGGTGAGCGTATTCGAGGCGGGGTTATAGCCCACCACGCCGCTCAGCGGGCTGCCCCCCAGCGGGGAGAGCGCAAAGGCGGCAGGGTCCACGGCGGCGGGGTCGAGCGGCGCATCCCAGATGGCTGATACCACCGCGTTGAGGGGCACACCCCGCGCCCCTTGCGCCGGCGAGTAAGCCACCGGCTCCGGCGGCAGGTCTCGCGCCGCAGTGGTAAACGACCAGCGCACCTCCGCCGGAAGATGCTCGCCGGAGATATCGCGGATGGCGGTGGTCAGTGTAGCGGTATAGACGGTGGCATACGACAGCGGGACGGAGGGGTGAAAGACCGCTTCGCGCGCCCCGGCGTCATAAACAACTTCCCCACTGACGCTGCCAAACGGCCCGCCAGCCAGGGTGAAAGTCTGCCCGTTCAGGCTCGCCGGGTCCATGTCATCCCGAAAGCCGGCGGTGATCCACGCCTGAACGCCGACATCCACAGCGCCAGGCGCTGGAGAGACATAGCTTCGTTGCGGCGGGTTATCGAACGTGTATGGACCGCCGCTGACCGTGGTGGTGCGCAGCCCATCGCTAGCCATGATGCGCACCCAGGCAGTGCTGGTATTGGGGAAGGCAGCCGTATCCAAACCATAAGACATTTCCGTCAGGTGGACTGCCAATGCTTCCCAGGTTGCGCCGTTATCGGTGGACACATCCACGGAATAGTAGCGCGGCCCTGCCCCGGAGGTCTGCCAGGTAATGGCGTGCTCGCCCTGCCAGATGGTGCTGGCGGGGGGGTCCAGCGACAGACCCGGCGGGGTTGCCGAGGGGACGATCTCCTTGAGCAGGTCGTTCCCCGCCACGCGGCGGATCTGGATGCGGGCCGTGTTGGGCGGGTAGGGAATCTTGAAAGTGAACAAGCCGGGTTCGGCAGGGTCTTCAGTGCCGGTAGTGGTGAAGGCGCGCGTATAGCTCGCCAGCTCCTGACCGGCAGAGTCGAGGAACATGATCTTGTATGGGCCGCTCACCGGCTCCGGGTAATCGCCGGGGTCCAGCAGGTACCAGGGCAGCGTCTCCACCTCGCCGGATGGCTCGCGGATGCCCCCGCTTGCCAGGAGCAGCGCATCGTCGCTCACCCGCTCAGGTTGGGGGGTGAAATTCAACAGGTCGCCTGTGGCAGCCTGGGCGCCGGCTCCGGGCTGTATCGACCCGCGCAGGGCAGAGTAATAGCTTTCCGCAATCCACAAAGCCTCCGGCGGGGGAGATTCAACCGGGTCTATGGTCATGAAGTTATGGATGACATTGCGCGTCTTCTGGGTGACCGGCTCCAATATGGCGACGCTGTCGCGCCGGTCTTTATCTTTCGATGCACCCTGCACCCAGAACCCCTCGCCGCCAGGTACGGTGCTGTGCTCGTCGAAACCCTCCAGGTGACCGACCTCGTGAGCGACCACAAAACGGTAGTGCTCGGTGTTATCCATCTGCACCAGCACGCCGTTCGGAGCGCTCTCGCGCCGGCTGATGCCCAGGTCGGTCAGCCAGGTCTGCGGAGTAAAGCCCACCATGGCGTCGCACCCGCTGCTCTTCAAGCACAGGGCGCTCATCTCCTGCATTAAGTACAGCTTGGGGAACCTCCAGGCGGGTTCTGTCGCCCAATTGAACACCCACAGGGAGGTGGTGGGTTTGTACCAGGGGATAGCGCTGGCGTTTGCCGGGCGGCTCACGCTGGGAACCGGGTAGATGGCTTTCAGGGCGCTGAAGGCATCGTCGATGGAGGCGCTCAGATTGGTGCTGCCGGTAGCGCCATAGTTGCTGCCGACTGCCGCTGCTTTTACATACACCTTGTACTGGCGGGAGAGCTCAGCGACCAAACCTTTCGTGAAGGTGAAGCTCATCGGTCGACCCTGGTGGTCGAGCAGGATGGCCTCGACATTAAACTCGTAGATACCCGTATCTAAAGGCATAAAGCCAAAGAAATTGACGCTGTCTTGCGAAGCCAGCTTCTCGAACTTATTGTACGAGTTCGTGTACTGGTCGAACTCCCGGTACTCACGCTTGCGCATGGCGCTGGCTGCGGTTTGAGTCGGCTGCCACAGCCAGCCGCTTTTCCAGTTTGCTGAGCCGGATTGGCTGCCATTTACCGCTGTCCAGCTTACAACGATATCGTCCACCTGCACTTTATCCAACTGATAAACCGCTGCGACATCGTCTTTCTTCTCCCAGCGCATGAACACCTTGAGAGCCGTGGGCTTATTGACGATGAGCGGCGCCTGGTCCAGCACCTGCACCGGCACCACCTCCACCTGCAGGTCGGGCGCCGTCCAGAAAGACCAGACGGTAGAAGATTCCAGGGGTTCACCCGTCTCGGATTTCACCCACTCGCTACGATCGGCCGCTTCTGCATCTTTTTTACCCCACACTTCTACCTCGTACATGACGCCATCCAGAAGGGGCTCATCGGGGACAAAGGCATATTCCAGGGGCGAAATTTCTTCGATGTCACCGGATACCGTAACCAGGTCCATGCTCTCGTCATAGTAGCGCAGTTCCACGGTATCTATACTCAGCGAATCGGGATCGGGCGGGCGGGTGAACTGCACTCGGATGTCATGCTCCTCGCCCTGATCAAAGGGCACGTTCCGCGATAAATCCTTCGGGGAGACGATTTTCACCTTGAAGCGGGGCGCGGCGCGCAGGCTGATGCCGGTCAGCTCCACACAGGTGCAGGCGCACGTCTCACAGCCCGCGGTGGGGCAAACCTCGTGCTGCTCCAGCCACACGTTGTTCTCGCCATCTTGCAGCAGCTTGTTGGTGATGGTGATCGTCTGGGTGTTTAAGATCGGTCCCTCGGGGGGGCTGATGACGCCTTTGATATTGCCCACTCGCTGCCAGTTGTCCGGCGGTTTGCCGTTCCACGCGACTGACCAGGAGGCGTCCTTGGCGGCTTGCGAGACAATGTAATTGCGCTGCACATAATTCAGCGTCAGGACTGCATCGCTAAGCTCGGTGGGATCCTGGGCGCCCAGGTCCAGGGGATAGCGCAAGGTCGAGACCGGGACACACCAGGCGATGCTGCTGTAATCCACGCTCCAGGTGATGTAGCCATCGTCGTCAACGGATTGCGTGGTGGGAGGAATATCGGCCGCCGCAGCCAGCAGCTCGCCGCCTGAATCCTGAGCGCCCTGAGCGGGCGGCGCTTGCCCCTCGGCGGAGCCAGGAAGCGCACCCCCGGGCAGCGCAAACAAGGATACCAACAAGCCTATTCCAAGCAAAATTAGGCTAAGTTTGAAGATATTCCGCAGAAGCATGGCTGTCACCTTTTAGCAGCATTTTGAGCGTAAGCAGTGCAGAAAAGCCGGTGTTTGCTCATCAACGGCGGACGACCAGGGGCAAGAACAGGCGCTGGGGTTGGGCTTCGCCGCCAATCTGGAGCGACCCCTGGGCAGCGACCAGGCCGCCGCCCAGGGCAGCAGTCACGGTTACGGTTTTCGCGCCGGGAGTCGACCAGGTAAATTGGGCCGTATCGTCGTAATCCATACCGGTATGGATCAGCTCCGGCAGGCCGGTGACCTGCCAGGTATAGGTCACGGGCAGCCCGGTAGAGGGGGTGAGGGCAGCCGAGAAAGCGTAAGCTTCACCTGTAACCCCCTGAGTTGGCCCGCTCAGGCTAATTTCCACCACAATTGGCGCATGGGTGGTGCTGGAAGATTGGAAGGGTCCGCTGGCGGTCACCGCAATTGGGCTGAAGCCGGTTGAAGAGGAGCCCCAGCTCAAGGTATCCGTAACGCCCCGGCTGCTGTGCACCTGGGTCATTCCGCCAGGCAGGCTCCAGGTGTAGGTGATGGGCTGCCCGGCATAGGCGGGCCAGTTGAGATTAACGGAAAACTCGCCAGCCTGGTCGATGCCCAGCGCCAGGGGTCCCGAGGCGCGCAGGTCTGGCGAGCCATCTGCCATCCCCCAGCCCAGGTCGTGCATCAGGGCTATGGTGAGCGGTCCGAGCCCGCCCGCCCCAATGGGGGTCATCAACCCGTCTGCCGTATAGGCGTAGTCCATATCCACGTGGCAGATGCTGGAGCCTAGATCAAAGGATGCAGGCGTGTAAAGGGGTAAGGGGGCGCCTGCGTTTTGAGACAGGGTATTGGGACCACCGAAATTGGCGTCGCTCTTCAGCTTTGCGCCCAGCACGCGTGGGTCGGGGGCTTTATAGGAGAGGAGAGGCACATGGAGGCTATCGACCACAAAGCGGTCATATACGGTCGGGCAGGGATAGAGCGCGCCGTACAGGCCATCGCCGCAATAGCCCACGTTATAGCTCTCGTACATGCCCGTATAAAAGCCCAGCCCGTGCCCCAGCTCGTGCATGGCAACCGTCATAAAATTCCCTACCGGATCGATGGTGAAATCCCAGCTGTGAGCAGAATCGAATTGGAGATTGATCTCGGAAGAAACGCCGTTTAAGTCCATCCCAGACAAGGCGTTAGCCAGGGCAACCGGATAAGCTGTATCCACCTGCGGGGCTTTTATGAAATTAGACAAAAATTCCCCGGGGCTTCCGCATGCCAACCCGCCGCACGATGGAGACGAGGTCCAGCACGCCTGGACGGCAATGACCACCGGAGAAGCAAGGCGCTCTTCCCAGGCCGCCGCTGCTGCCAGAAGCGCATCCCTGGCTGCCTGAGGCGGCTCCCCGCAGCCGGGATCCCAGGCGACCTGGAAGACGGCAGGCAGAAGCGCGGCGCTAGAGGCCGCCTCCTTCTGGAAAAATGAGACTGCAGCACCGCCACGGGGATCCCCGGCAAGTGCCACACTGTGAACTTTAGTAAACGGTAAACTCAGGAGCCAAACAAGCGCAAAAATCCCGGACCACCCCAGCTTCATCATATCGCCCTCTCTGATCGTTACACGAGTAGCCGCTTAGAATCAAATTATAAGTCGCGTGGCACGGCATACAGTGTAATTTTTCACAATTGAGGGTTTTCAAATCTGCAAGCTGCAGCCCGGACAGGCTGAAAACATTCCCTTCAGGGAGCAGCCTGCCTTGAGCGCAGCGAAAGGGTGGGGGCGGGGTCTCCAGCGA
>CAZGIX010000209.1:0-7977 GCA_964525785.1 uncultured Anaerolineaceae bacterium | reverse complement strand
CTGCTCACCGACTATATCCTCACCGTGGCAGTGTCCATTTCATCCGGTGTGGCTCAGCTTGTCTCAGCCTATCCCGCTCTGCTCCCCTATCGTGTGTGGATCGCTGTCGGACTGGTGCTCTTCGTTATGCTGGTCAACCTGCGTGGAGTAAAAGAATCGGGGACTGCTTTTGCCCTCCCGACTTATTTCTTCCTGATAATGATATGTATAACGGTAGGTGTGGGCCTGATAAGATACGTCACGGGTTCGCTAGGAACGGTGGTGGCCCCGCCCCCGATGGAGATGCTGTACACCACACAGGCAGTGACGCTCTTCTTAATCCTGCGGGCTTTTGCCAGCGGTACGACCGCCCTCACTGGAGTCGAAGCTATCTCTAACGGCATCCCGGCTTTCAAAGAGCCGCGGAGCCGCAATGCCGGCACCACCTTGATCTGGATGGCAATTATCCTGGGATCCCTGCTACTGAGCATCACCTTCCTGGCTCACCAGATTGGAGCCATTCCCTCCGAGCATGAGACTTTGATCTCACAGCTGACGCGCACCGCCTTCGGCGGGCGTGGCATCCTCTACCTGGCAGCGATCAGCGCCACCACGGTCATCCTGATCATGGCAGCCAATACATCCTTTGCCGATTTTCCCCGCTTGAGCGCCTTGATGGCTGCCGACGGGTTTTTACCCCGCCAGCTGACCTACCGCGGCAGCCGTCTGGTATTTTCTCGCGGTATAGTCACCCTGGCAGCTTTTGCCTCCCTGCTGATCATCCTGTTCCAGGCCAGTGTGACGGCACTCATCCCGCTGTACGCTATCGGTGTGTTCATGTCCTTTACCCTTTCACAGTCTGGGATGTCCCGGCGCTGGTGGAAATCCGGACGGATCAAGCCGGGTGAAGAAATCCGAGAGCCGGGGTCAGTCTTGCGCTATGACAGGAAATGGTTGAGCAAGATGGTAATCAACGGTTTCGGTGCATGCTGCACTGCCGTGGTCATGATGGTATTTGCCATCACGAAATTCCAATATGGTGCCTGGATCGTACTCATCATAACCCCGCTGATGGTCCTGGCCTTCATAGCGATCCGCCATCATTATGAGAACCTGGCACGGCAGTTGAGCCTGGAGACGTACGCACCCAGTCTGCCGCCTACGCGGCACCGCGTGATCCTGCCGATCGCCAGCGTACATCGCGGCAGCCTGAACGCCCTCAATTTTGCCCAGTCGCTTTCCAACGATGTCACCGCCATCCACGTTTCGCTCGACCCCGCGGATGCCGAGAAGGTGAAGGAGAAGTGGTTCATGTGGGGCAATGGCGTACGGCTGGTTGTGCTTGACTCACCTTACCGGCTGATGCTCGAGCCGCTGTTGATGTATATCGAGCAGATCATCGCCCTGCGTCGCCCTGGTGAGATGATCACGATCGTCGTGCCGCAGTTCTTGCCCAAGAAATGGTGGCAGAACCTGCTCCACACCCAAACAGCTTTCCTGCTGCGCATGGCTCTGCTCTTCAAACCCGGCATTGTGATCGTTGAAGTGCCCTATCAGGTGCAGTAATCAGTGATAGGGGGCGAGGAAAAGCTGAAGGCTAATCCCCACTTGTGAGGCTGGTGTTTGGGATGAGAGGGCCCGAATCCCCGGCTTTCTCTTTGTAAGAGAGTCTGCCTTTGGTAGATACCAGCAGCAGTATTGCCAGGGTTCCAGTCGTGATGGCTGGTATCCAGCCGCTGTATACAAAGGCTTGCAGTGCTGCAGGCAGGTTTGCAGGAAGTACTCTGGCTCCGACCGATATCGCCGCATTGCTGGACGAATGCAGCAGGATCAACAGCAGGATGCTCCCCTTTGTGTTGTTATAGATCCAGGCAGCCAGAAAAGAGAATCCGATACACATGACCAGCAAGGCGGGGAATCCCGATACCATCCATCCACCCAAATAGCCAGGGGCGTGCCAGATAGCCCATAGCGCGCCGAGTATGATCGAGCCAAGAACGGGTCCGTAGCGCGCCTGCAAGCGTGGGAATGCAAAACCGCGCCAACCAGGCTCTTCCCACAAGGGGCCGAGAATCATGCCAACGACCAATGTGACCATGTAAGTAGGGAGTATCAGCCCCATATTTCTGATGAATTCAGTCAAGACAGAAGGGCCGATTATGATTGCTGCCGCTATGGTCAGAGCGATGAGAATGCCGAACAGCACGATCAGCCACCAGACGATATGCGCTCTCCATTGAATGTAGCGTTTAAAGAAAGCTGCAACTCCCCCTCGCCCTTCGGTTAACGCGATGACAATTACAGCCGATAGCGTCGGCCCGGCAAGCGCTCCAAGGATCATGAAAGGTTCGGTGGGCAGCGAACGATTAACGATCAGCGGCATGACAGCAATCCACGAAAATAGAAAAGCCATCACAAAGAACGAGATCAAGGGATGCCTCGAAATCCAGGTTTTCATCGGTTTACCGGCCTCCATCTCATACAGAATACCCCTAGGACACAAGATCGACCTGACTGCTGTTCCCTGAGCACATTTCGGTTTTAATTGTTCCTTCAGACGACGGGCAGCCGTCCCTTTAAATCTCGGGCCTCGAACGGTCCGGGCTCGGCGATCAGCTTGCGCCCCGCCTCGACCTGATCCCACACATTCCACAGCAGCACTCCGCGCACTCGCCCTGCCTCCAGGTAATAGATCACCCCCTTGCGATAAGGTTCTTGCCAATCGACGAAGGTCTCCAGCCGGGCATCCAGCTCACCTACCGCCTCGTAGCCTAAGTCGAACAGGTCCGAGTAGAAGTAAGGCAGGTGATGGTAAGGCTCGGGCTCCTCGGAAGCCATGTTCATGCCTGCCAGCTTGCCCATGCTGAGGGCGTTGTCCTCGTGCTCGACGCGCATGCGCTTGCCCAGCAGTGGGTTGTAGAAGTTAGCCACGTCCCCGGCGGCGTAGATTTCCGGCCGGCTGGTGCGCAGGTATTCATCCACCAGGATGCCGTTATCCATCTTCAGGCCGGCGGCCTCGGCCAGCTCCGTGTTCAAGCGCAGGCCGATCCCGGCGATGACCTCGTCGGCCACGATCTCCAGCCCACTGTTGGTCTTAATTGCCAGCCGCCCATCTCGCTCTTCCACTCCCGCTGGCATGTCGCCTGAGAGCACTTCCACGCCCTTCTCCCGAAAATAATCGTTGATGAATGTGGATAGATCGCTCGGAAAAACCCGCCCGCCGATGCCCTGCTCGGGGAAGACCATCGCCACTTCACGGTCGTTCATTTTTAGTGAAGCCGCCACTTCTGAGCCGATGAACCCGCCGCCGATGATGGCAAAGCGCTGTTTGTGCTCGGTTGCCTCCCGCAGGCGCAGATAGTCGTCCAACGTGCGGTAGTAGCTGATCAATCCCTCCCCGTATGGCAGCCGGCGCGGCGTGCCGCCGGTGGCGATCAGCAGCTTGTCGTACGTGTAAATGTCGCCCTGGTCATCACGCACTTGTTTGGCCTGGGTGTCGATCGCCGTGACGCTCCGGCCCAGGTGCAGGCTGACATTCTGTCCATCCAGCTTGCGCCAGATCTTATCCAGTGGCTTGCCCTTCCAAAGCCCCTTGCTCAGCAGCGGGCGGTTGTAGGGTGGGTGCGACTCGGCGCTGACCAGACCAACCGTCCCGCTGTTATCTATCTGGCGAATGCCGTTAACCGCTGCTGCAGCAGTCATCCCACCGCCGATGATTAGATACTGGTAATAGTGCATCAGATCCTCCTGCTCCCTCATCCCTGGAATAATGAGACAATTACACTCTTAGTTACGGTGTTTGTCAAGATATTGCCTGATCTTCGCCGGGTTCACCTCACGCCCTGCCCGGATCGGCGATCCGGGCTACAGGGTATGCTCATTTTGCCATGACTCTTGTACTGGTTTCATTTATCTGCTAAACTTTCAGCATGAACCTGGCGTCTTTCTGACACGCCCATCCCCGCTGATTGTCGACCCAGCCAATTGGCCTCTGATTACCTGATTGCCTTATCCCTTTTCCCTACTTCTATGTTCCCTCCCATTGAACCCACCCTTAATCTCACCTTGATGGAAGAAGAAGTCCTGCGATTTTGGAAGCGCGAGCGCATTTTCGCCAAGTCCATCGCCCTGCGCGAGGGCGGACCGGAGTTCGTCTTCTACGAAGGACCACCCACCGCCAACGGAGCTCCCGGCGTGCACCATGTGCTGGCGCGCGCCTGTAAGGATATTTTCCCGCGCTACAAAACCATGTGCGGCTTCCATGTCGCCCGCCGCGGCGGCTGGGACACGCACGGGCTGCCGGTTGAGGTCGAAATCGAAAAGCGCCTGGGCATCACTGCCAAGAGCCAGATCGAGGCCTACGGGATCGATCGCTTCAACTACCTGTGCCGCAAATCGACATTCGACTATATCCAGGATTGGGAGCGCCTGACCGAGCGCATCGCCTTTTGGGTCGATCTGGAAGATGCTTACGTCACCTTTACCAACGAATATATCGAATCGCTGTGGTGGATTTTAAAGACCTTCTGGGATAAGGGGTTGATCTACCAGGCCGACAGCGTGGTGCCTTACTGCCCAAGCTGCGGCACGCCCCTCTCTGACCACGAGGTCGCCCTGGGCTACGCCGAAACCGAGGATCTCTCCATCTATGTGCGGCTGCCCCTGGTGGATGAACCAGGCGCGTCCCTGCTGGTATGGACCACCACCCCCTGGACCCTGCCGGGAGATGTAGCCGTGGCAGCCCACCCCGAGGCGGAATATATCAAGGTCGAGCGCCCCCTGCCGGATGGAGGAACAGAGCGCCTGATCCTGGCAGCTGCCCGGCTTGCGGCGGTCTTCCCGGGCGAAGCGCTTAAGGTTATCGAGCGCTTCAAAGGGCGCCGGCTGAAAGGCCGCCGCTACCATCCGTTGTTCACATTCTTGCACCCTGATAAGCCCGCTTACACCGTGGTGCTGGAAGAGTTCGTCACTGCCGTCGACGGCACCGGACTGGTGCACCTGGCTCCCTCCTTCGGTGCTGCCGACCTGCAGGCTGCTCAGGATCACGACCTGCCCCGGCTGGAGACCGTTGCGACCGATGGCACCTTTGTCCCCGAGGTGCGCTCATGGAGCGGCAAGTTTGTCAAAGACGCCGACCCGCTTATCGTCCAGGACCTGGCGGCGCGCGGCTTGCTGCTGCGCTCGGATAGGATTACCCATACTTACCCCTTCTGCTGGCGCTGCGAGTCGCCGCTGATATACTACGCCCGTCCCACCTGGTTTTTACGCACTACACAGTTTAAGGACCAGCTGGTTGCCCTGAACCGGAGCATCAACTGGGTTCCCGCCCACATCCGGGATGGGCGTTTCGGGGATTGGCTGGAGAACAATGTTGATTGGGCGCTGGGGCGCGAGCGCTATTGGGGCACACCCCTGCCCATCTGGCAGTGCGAGAACTGCAACCACCAGCTGTGTATCAGCTCGCTGGCTGAGCTGGAAAAGCTGACCGGGAAAGACCTTTCCCTGCTCGACCTGCACCGCCCGCATATCGATGAAATACACTTGCCCTGCCCGGAGTGCGGTCCGGCTGCCGGCGATGCCATGCACCGCGTTCTGCACGTGATCGATGCCTGGTTCGATTCGGGCGCCATGCCGCTCGCTCAATGGCATTACCCTTTCGAGAACCGGGAGCAGTTTGATGCGCAGTTCCCTGCGGATTTCATCTGCGAGGCGGTCGACCAGACGCGCGGCTGGTTCTACTCCCTGCACGCCATCAGCACCCTGCTCTTCGAGCGAGCGGCTTACCGTAATGCCATCAGCCTGGGACTGGCGCTGGACTCAGCCGGGCAGAAGATGGCCAAATCCAGGGGCAACTGGATAGACCCGTGGCAGGTGATCGACAAACACGGTGCCGATGCCTTTCGCCTGCACCTGTACACCGCTGCCCCGCCTGGGCAGGACCGCCGTTTCAGCGCTGAGGCATTGGAAGACTCGGTCGGTCTGGTGGTGCGCAACTTCACCCTGCCGCTCTGGAACGTCTTTAATTTCTTCGTCACCCATGCCAACCTGGAAGGGTGGCTGCCTGGAGTGAATAGCGTGAAAGCGCCGCCTCCGGATAACGATCTGGATCGCTGGCTGCTCTCCGAGCTGCACGCCCTGGTGGAAGGGATGACCGCCGCCCTGGAAGCCTACGATCTGCTCGGGGCGACCCGTCCGCTGCAGTCCTTTGTAGACCGTCTGTCCAACTGGTATCTGCGTCGCTCGCGGCGGCGTTTTACCCGCCGCGCCAACACAGCCGATAAGCTGTCTGCCTTCTCTGCCCTGTTTGAAACCCTGGGCACCCTCAGCAAGCTGCTCGCCCCGGTGATGCCCTTCCTGGCGGAGGAGCTGTACCAGAACCTGGTGCGCCCGGCCGACCCCGCGGCCCCTGAATCTGTCCACCTGGCGAGCTGGCCCCAGGCTGATCTGGCGCGCATCGACCCAGCTTTGAATACGGAAATGCGCCTGATGATGAATCTGGCCTCTCTGGGTCACGCCGCCCGCAGCCAGGCCGGGCTGCCGCTGCGCCAGCCGCTCCTCGAAGCTGCCTTCTCCGTGAGCAATCAGGATGAGGCTCGCCTGGTGGAGAAATATGCCAGCTTATTGGCTGAAGAGCTGAACGTCAAGTTGGTGCACCTGCTTGGCTCGGCCCGCGAGGCGGTCGTCTACAGCTTACTGCCCCTGCCCAGGCAGTTAGGCAGCAAGTACAAGGCGCTCTATCCCCGCCTGCGTGCAGCCATCCTCGACCTGGATATTGAGGGGGCGGCGCGGGCATTGTTGGCAGGACACAACCTGACGGTCGGCGTCGATGGCCAGGCGTACACTATCCTGCCGGAAGATGTGGCAGTGCGTGCCGATGCCCAAACGGGCTATGCGGTGGCTTCCGAAGGTGTGTATCTGGCTGCGCTGCGGCTCGAGCTGACTCCCGAGCTGGAGATGGAAGGTCTGGCGCGCCAGCTTGTCCGCCGCTTGCAAGATTTGCGCAAGCAGGCTGGCTTGCAGCTCGCTGACCGCGCCCAGCTGGTGCTGGATGCCAGTCCCCGCCTGGCGCAAGCCATCGCCGCCCACCGAGCTTACATCCTGGACGAGACGCAGTCCACCAGCCTTGAGTTGCGTTCTATTGACAATCCCACCGCTAGCCTCGAATTCGATGGCGAGCAAGCAGATGTCTTACTCCTGAAAGTGGGGTGAGCTTGACCGGTCTCCACTCTCGACTCTCTTTTTTCATTTCTGATAATCCAGGAGGTATTTTATGGCATTTTTCGTAGATACCGCGCTAGTTTACGAAGCCCGCGTGGCGCGCGATCTGGGCTGGGTGCGCGGCATTACCACCAACCCGACCCTGCTGGCCCAAAGCGAGCTCCCTCCGGAGGAGACCCTGCGCGCCCTGGCGGCTGTTACCCCAGGCGAGATCTTCTACCAGCTCACCGCTCCAGACCTGGAGGATATGCTGGCAGAAGGCTGGGCTGCCAGCATCCTGCTCGGCCGGCAGCTGGTGCTGAAAATCCCTGCCACGCCCGTGGGCTTTCAGGCCGTCGCCCGCCTGTCTTCCAAGATTCCCTGCGGGATAACGGCGCTCTTCTCTCCGGCTCAGGCGCTGATTGCCGCCGCGGCGGGGGCACGCTACGTCATCCCCTACGTCAACCGCACCACCAACCTGCTGGGAGATGGTCTGGCCCTGGTGAGCGAGATCGCCCGCCTTTTGGCGAACTCATCCACCGAGATCCTGGCAGCCAGCGTCAAATCACCTGAGGAGGCCGTCGCCACCCACCGGGCAGGCGCACACCACCAGACCCTGCCGCTGAAAGTGCTGCAGGCGATGAGCGAACAAGAGCTTACCGGCCTGACGGTGGCTGAGTTCGCCAGTAAAGGGGCGGGCATTCATTTCTAAGAACGCATTGCTGGATTGCTGCGCCCGCTGGGTGGCCAACCTATTGTAAAGCGTGGATTTCGGGTAGTCACCCTTTTGAGTGTTGCTAA
>CAZGIX010000208.1:0-8065 GCA_964525785.1 uncultured Anaerolineaceae bacterium | reverse complement strand
CACGAAAAAAGATTATGATGGGTTGCGCTTGATGAGCGCTTGAGGCGAATGGACTCACGCGCTTGTCTTTTATTATCTCTACCAGCGGAATGAGCAGCGATCACATATCGGAGTACCTCACGGACCAATCTGCTAAACCAACATTGCTAGACCAAGGCATTGGAAACCGTTACCTGCAACACATTTCACCCCTTAACTTATTAAAAGATATCCCTCGCTCCCGATCATAAAGCAGCGCTGGACACTTTTTCATGCTAGAACGCTGCGATGGTGGAAATGTGCCTGAAGGTTAAATGAATAATAGATTAGAGACGTATTGTCAGGAGGCGTTTGAGTGGAAACCAAGGGGCTGACTAAATTACGAATCAGTCTGGCTTCGCCAGAGACTATCCGCAGCTGGTCTTACGGTGAGATCCTGAAGCCAGAGACTATCAACTACCGGCGATTGCGCCCTGAGAAAGACGGCTTGTTCTGTGAAGCCATTTTCGGGCCAACCCGCGATTGGCAGTGCTACTGCGGGAAATATAAAAACATCCGCTATAAAGGGATCGTATGCGATAAATGCGGTGTAGAAGTAACCCGCGCCTCGGTGCGCCGCGAACGCATGGGGCATATAGAGCTTTCCGCGCCGGTAGCACATGTCTGGTACACCCGGCGCATCCCCTCGTACCTGGGCTTACTGCTGGATATCTCCCGCCGGAACCTGGACCGTGTGCTCTACTTTGCCCAATACGTAGTCACATACGTAGATGAGGACGCTCGCCAGAAAGCGCTCAAGCGCCTGGAAGAGAAAATCAGCGTCGCCGAACGGGAGCAAGCCACCAAAATCAACTCCCAGATCGCCGAAATCAAGAGCGGGCGCGATCGAAAAATTGCCGAACTGAACCAACACACCAACCAGGTTAACCAGAGCTTTGACGAGACCCTTGCCGACCAGCTCGATCCGGTGATCAAATCCGGTCAGCGCCTGGAAACCAGCCTGCGTGAGCAGTTAAACCAGGTGGCGCGCAGCGCCATCCACTTCCCGGATACCGATATCATCATTGTCGACACCGGGGAGACTATCAGCAACCAACATTTAACTGCCGTACAGCACGTTGTAAAGGAGCGCCTGGAGGAGCTCGAGAGCTCATTGAAAGATCAGCGCCAGCGCGAGATCGAACACATCAAATTGGAGATCGAGACCTTCCGGGCAGAGGCTGACCTGGAAATGGAAAACCTGCGTGGGCAGCTCGACGACCAGGCAACAGCCGCACGCGACGAGAATGCTCGTATGCGTGACGAGCTTTTAGATTTACGCCCGCTGGCATTCTTTGGAGAGAGCCGCTTCCGCGAGCTAAAATCGCGCTGGGGGCAGGTCTTCCGCGCCGATATGGGCGCCGAAGCGTTTTACGATATCTTGCGCCGCCTCGACCTGGATAAGCTGGCTCAAGAGCTGTGGGTAGAGGTGCGCACCTCCCGCAGCAAGCAAAAGAGGAAAAAAGCCACCAAGCGCCTGAAAGTGGTAGAAGCTTTCCGGCGCTCAGGCAATCGCCCGGAGTGGATGATCCTGACGGTCTTGCCTGTCATCCCACCCGATCTCCGACCGATGGTCCAGCTGGATGGTGGTCGATTCGCCACTTCCGATCTGAATGATCTTTACCGGAGGGTGATCAACCGCAATAATCGCCTCAAACGCCTGTTGGAGCTAGGCGCTCCAGACGTCATCGTCCGCAACGAAAAGCGCATGCTCCAGGAAGCTGTGGATTCCCTGATCGACAATTCACAGCGCGGCAAAGCCCTCTCGCGCCGGGGGCGGCGTGAGCTGAAGTCCCTCAGTGATATGCTGAAAGGCAAGAAGGGCCGCTTCCGCCGTAATCTGCTCGGCAAGCGAGTGGATTACTCGGGGCGTTCGGTGATTGTAGTTGGTCCGCAGCTCAAGCTGTACCAGTGCGGTCTGCCGAAGACGATGGCGCTTGAGCTTTACCGCCCGTTTGTGATTTCGCGCCTGGTTTCACACAACTATGCCGCCAATGTAAAAGGCGCCAAGCGTTTCATTGAGCGTAATCGCCCGGAGGTCTGGGAAGTCCTCGAGGAAGTAATTAAAGAGCGCCCGGTGCTGCTCAACCGTGCGCCTACCCTGCACCGCCTGGGCATCCAGGCATTCGAGCCGGTGCTGATAGAAGGCTCTGCTATCCAGCTCCACCCGCTGGTCACCACAGCTTTCAACGCTGACTTTGACGGCGACCAGATGGCAGTTCACGTACCGCTCTCCCAGAAAGCAGTTCTGGAGGCGCGCCAGCTCATGCTGTCCTCCAAGAATCTGCTCAAACCCGCAGATGGCGAACCGATTATCAGCCCATCCAAAGATATGGTGCTGGGCGTATACTACCTGACCAAAACCGACGAGATCAAACACAAAGGCGACGGGCGAGTTTTCTCCAACATGGACGAGGTGGAGATGGTCTATAGCCTCAAACAGGTGGATATTCACGCCCACATAAAACTGTTGACTTCCACCTGGTATGACGAGCAGAACAACCGCCTGCTTGAAGCAGAGCAGCGTCTGATCGAGACCACCATCGGGCGTGTGATCTTCAACCGCATCCTGCCGGAGGAGGTCCGTTTCGTCAACCGGATGCTTGATAAAGGCGGCCTTAAGGATTTGGTGGCTGAACTCTATGAAGTATGCGGCGAGGATAAAACCCCTGAGATCGCTGACGCCATAAAAGACATTGGCTTCACCTACGCCACCCGCTCAGGGTACTCACTGGCAGTCTCGGATATCACCGTGCCGCGTGAGAAGCAAGAGATCATCCAGCACGCCCTGTCGGATAACGAAATCGTCGAACGCGATTACCGTCGCGGCCTGCTTACCGAGCAAGAACAGAACGAGCGGATCATCGAAATTTGGCAGCGCACCACAAACGAGGTCGCCGATTCTGTCAAGCGCTCGATGGATCCCAACGGCAATCTCTCCGCCCAGGCGATTTCTGGTGCTACCAAGGGCGGCTTTGGGCCTATCTCCCAGCTGGCTGGAATGCGCGGCCTGATGGCTGACCCTTCGGGACGCATCATCCCGCTGCCCATCCGGTCGAACTTCCGCGAGGGCTTGAATGCCCTCGAGTACTTCATCTCTACTCACGGTGCCCGAAAAGGCCTGGCAGACACCGCCCTGCGCACTGCGGATGCCGGATACCTGACCCGCCGCCTGGTGGATGTGGCGCAGGATGTTATCATCAACGATGAAGACTGTGAAACCGAGGATGGCATCTACATCCGCCGCAGCGACGATGTTGCCGGTCAGGCTATGGGTGTGCGCTTGTACGGGCGCCTGACTGCCGAGCGGGTAGTCGATCCTGCCACTGGCGAGATCCTGGCAGAGCGCAACGATGTCCTCGACCACGAGCGTGTGCGCCGGATCGTCGCTTCCGATGTTCGCGATGTCAAGGCGCGCTCACCGCTGACCTGCAGCCTCGTGCACGGTATATGCGCCAGGTGCTATGGCCTGGACCTGGGCCGCGGCAAGCTGGTCGAGATCGGGGCAGCGGTCGGCATTGTAGCTGCCCAATCGATCGGCGAGCCAGGCACTCAGCTGACACTGCGTACTTTCCACACCGGTGGTGTAGCCGCCGGCGGCGACATCACAACCGGTCTGCCCCGCGTGGAAGAGCTGTTCGAAGCGCGCAAGACTCCTAAGGGTGAGGCAGTCGTTTCAGAGATCGGCGGCACAGCTAAAGTCATGCAGTCTGATCGCTACAGCGACCTGCGCATGGTGCGTGTCGAACATAGTGAGATGATCAGCGACGAGTATGCCATCCCTGAGGATTGGACGATCGCTGTGGAAGATGCCTCCGAAGTCAGCCGGGGAGATGTCCTGGCATATCAAAGCGAGAACGCGACGATCGTCTCACAAAATCCGGGTCGTACGCGTATCGATGATCGTAAGGTGATCGTTTCCTATGAATCTCACCAGGAATCCGAATACGAGATTCCCAGCAATGCACGCTTGCTGGTAAAAGAAGGGGATCACGTAGAGCCTGGGCAGCCGCTCACCGAAGGTTCA
Source organism: uncultured Anaerolineaceae bacterium (assembly GCA_964525785.1). GTDB lineage: Bacteria > Chloroflexota > Anaerolineae > Anaerolineales > UBA4823 > JAQBDA01. Next base: position 4,020 of record CAZGIX010000208.1, on the reverse strand, counting down.
TTGAATCCGCACCGCATCTTGCGCATCTCGGGCCGCCATGCCTGCCAGATGTACCTGCTCTCCGAGGTGCAGAAAGTCTACCGCTCTCAGGGGCAGAATATCAACGACAAGCATTTCGAGGTCATCATTCGCAAGATGATGTCCAAGGTGCAGATTACCCGTCCCGGAGACACAAGCTATTTACCAGGCGATCTGGTGGACCTGCTCGAGCTGCGACGCGCCAATGAGCGTCTACTCTCCGAGAGCAGGCGCCCTGCCAAGTTTATCGAAGTTCTGTTGGGCATAACCAAAGCATCTTTGAGCACCGATTCGTTCCTCTCGGCCTCATCTTTCCAGCACACCATCAAAGTGCTGGCTGGCGCAGCGATCGCCTCCACAGAAGATCCGCTGTACGGCCTTAAAGAGAACGTGATCATCGGCAAGCTTATCCCGGCTGGTACCGGCTTCGTCCACGGACGGTTCGAAGATCTCGAAGACCAGGACCAGCTGGAAACTGCCCAATCTCCGGCCTTCATGGAGACGGATAGCTCTTTCGATAGCTCGTCAACAATGTTGGATTAGCCAGAATCCGTTTAAGTATACCGGCACGCAGGCGCAAACGTCTCCGTGCCGGTTTTTTATCCAAATTACCAACCCAGCATCGCCTCAAGCCGGGTTTTCACACCTGCCCATTCAGCCCTGAGAATACTGTAATACACGGATGAGCGAATAAACCCATCCGGTAATATGGTGTGATCACGCAGCACGCCTTCCTTAATGGCGCCGAGGCGTTCCAGGGCTCGCTGCGAGCGCTCGTTGCGCAGGTCGGTTTTGAACTGAACGCGCAGGCAATCCAGCTCTTCGAATGCATGGCGAAGTAAAAGATACTTACATTCAGTATTGACCGCCGTCCGCTGGTAGTCCTTACTGTACCAGGTACCGCCTATCTCTAACGCCCGGTTCTGCGGCTCGATCTCCAAATACCGGGTGCTCCCGATAGCGCGGCCAGATGCCCGATGGATCACAGCAAATGGCAGATCGGTGCCGCGCGCCCGGAAAGCCAGGAGCATTCGCACCCAGGCGCGCATATCATCCTCGCTCGCCATTTTCCCATAGCGCATATACAGCCAGATGTTCTCATCGTTTCCGGCCTTGAAGAGGTCAGGCACGTGTACTTCAGAGAGCGGTTCCAGGCGTACAATACGCCCGGTGAGGATAACCGGTTTTATTTCCATGTTTACCCGATCACTAACTGAGCTGGTGTCGATGAGCAGTATGTACTCACCGGGTTGACTTTTCTTCCATTTCCCTTTAATATACCTCACAGCATAACGAATTCCACAATGAACTTCGACCAATCCTGAATGTAATCGTAATTATTACTCTACCCAACAAACTGGTACCAAAGTCTGGAGCGCTCAATCTATGGAAGTCGGCCTGGTCCAAAAGATCAACATTGATGATGAGATGCAGCAAGCATATCTCGATTACGCCATGAGCGTGATCGTGTCGCGCGCCCTGCCGGACGCGCGGGATGGTCTCAAGCCCGTACACCGGCGCATCCTTTACGCCATGTATGATATGGGTATACGATCCGATACGGCCTATAAAAAATCTGCTCGCATCGTGGGCGAGGTGCTGGGCAAGTACCATCCCCATGGCGATATGGCAGTGTATGACGCCATGGCGCGCATGGCGCAAGATTTTTCCATGCGCGTTCAGCTGGTGGATGGACAGGGTAACTTTGGCAGCATCGACGGCGATCCGCCCGCCGCCATGCGTTATACAGAGGCGCGCCTGTCAGCGGCTGCCCTGCATATGCTTACGGATATCAGCAAAAATACAGTCGACTTCGACCCAAATTTTGATGATACCTTGACCGAACCTGACGTGCTTCCCGCCGCCATCCCAAATTTACTGGTGAACGGCGCTTCGGGGATCGCGGTGGGCATGTCGACATCCGTTCCTCCCCACAACCTGGGAGAGGTAATCGATGCTTTGAAATTTATGCTCGATAACTGGGAAAAAATGGACGATATTAACCTGGAAAACCTGATGTGCTTCATCCAGGGACCGGATTTTCCAACCGGAGGCATCATCATCCAGGATTCGTCGGAAGAAAATCTATCCAGTGCATACGGTACCGGGCGCGGACGAGTTACGGTGCAGGCACGCGCTCACCTTGAGGAGATGGAGCGCGGCCGCAACCGCGTCATCGTCACCGAGCTGCCGTATATGACCAACAAATCCTCTCTCATCGAGCGTATTGCAGAGCTGGTGCGTGATGAACGGCTGGTGGGTATAGCCGACCTGCGCGATGAATCGGACCGCCAGGGGATGCGCATCGTGATCGAGCTAACCAAGGCGGCTGATCCGCAGCAGTTGCTGCGCGATCTTTATAAGCATACGCCGATGCAAAGCACGTTCAGCATCATTATGCTTGCCCTGGTAGACGGCGAGCCGCGCCTTTTATCACTGAAGCAAGCTATGCGGGTCTATCTGGACCACCGCCTGGCGGTGATCCGCCGCAGGAGCGAATACGATCTGGAGAAAGCCCGCCAGCGCGCTCACATTCTGGAAGGTCTGCGTATTGCACTTAAGTACCTGGACGAGGTCATCAGTTTGATCCGCCAATCGCCCGATGTCGAGACCGCCCGGACTCGCCTGATGAAGCGGTTCAAGCTGAGCGAAATTCAGGCGCAGGCTATTCTGGACATGCAGCTCAGACGCCTGGCCTCGCTGGAGCGCAAGAAAATCGAGCAGGAATATAAAGATATTGTAGCCTTGATCCAGGACCTGGAACGTCTACTGCGCTCGCCTAAGAAGATGCGCACAGTAGTTGCGGAGGAGCTGCAAGCCGTCAAGGACGCTTATGGCGACCGACGCCGCACCCAGGTGGTGCGCCTTAAGGCCGGAGAGACCAGCACGCCCCTGACCGCTACCGATCTGGCGCCTGATCTGGATGAATGGCTGATCGTCACGCCGGATGGATTGGTTTCTCGCATGCCCGAGGAGAAGATCCCTCGCCAGAGCGGCAGCGACGTGCCGGCCTGGCTCTTGAAGGTGAACACACGCGATACTCTGTACCTGGTCGCAGAAGATGGCAAAGCCGCCGCGGTTGCTATGCAGGCGGTCCCGGAGACAGATAAACCCACATCCGGGATACCCTTCTCCCGCCTTTCCGCCCTGCAAGATGATGACCGGCTGGCAGCGGTATTTACGCTGCCTCCCAAGAATGACCGCCTGGAGAGCTGGTTTGTACTGTCGGCTACCCGGCAGGGAATGGTGAAAAAAACCAGCCTTTCTGAGCTGCCTGGACCTTCTGCGGGCACTTTCACACTGGTACGTGTGAATGATGGCGACCGACTTGGATGGCTGAGGCTGAGCGACGGTGAGCGAGATATACTGTTGATGACCGCTTCCGGAATGGCGATCCGGTTCTCTGAGACGGAAATCCGCCCGATGGGGCTGGTTGCCGCAGGCGTTGTGGGGATAAAGCTGGGGGCAAATGACGAGGTAGTGGGCATGGGACTGCTGCCTGATGTCGGTGAAGTCTTCATGCTGGCCTCAGATGGCAGCGCCAAACGCGTATCGCCTGAGCAGTTCCCTCGCCAGGGGCGCTACGGTCAGGGAGTAGTCACCTGGAAGCTGCCTGCCAAGACTCACGTGTTGGGCATAGCGATCGGTAGAGGGACTATGCGCGTGACCCTACACCTGGATAAAATGGCTGCCAGGATGGTCCGCCTGGATGAGGCTCCACTGCAGGGCCGGACAGCCAGAGGCAGGACAATCCAGGAGCTCAAGACGGGGAGCCAGATCACAGGATTGACTGCGCCCTGGGAAGTGGAGCGCTCGACGGAGAAATGGGGCGCTTCCAGGACAAAGGCCGCCTCTCGTACCCGGGATAGCTCAGCTGCGACCGAGACGCCCAAGGTACCGACCAGTGGACGCAGTACGGCCAGGAATACCGCGCCAAAAGCCAATCAACTGACATTTCTGATCGAGCCGGAGGGGGATGAAAAACCACCCAAACAAGCAGGT
>CAZGIX010000207.1:0-8106 GCA_964525785.1 uncultured Anaerolineaceae bacterium | reverse complement strand
TGCCTTTCGCTTTCAGGCTACCTGGTCTGACTTTTCGCTACCTTGCGCTGTAATACTAGCCAGGCAATAACTTTCTGAATTAGGACGCCAGGATAACCCGCTGGGCACCCTGCCCCTCTTCGCCCGGCACGACCGCGGCGCGGGTAAGAAGATAAAACCTATAACTACACGCATCGGGCAGAATATTATTACAGAGCGCGTGCGCGAATGCCTGGGGGAGAGCAGCGTGGGGATCATCACTCCCCACTCGTTTCGCCACTACTTCGTCACCACGGTTCTGAGAGCTTCGGGCAACCTGAAGCTGGCGCAGGAGCTGGCGCGCCACCGCAGCATCTCTGTAACCCAGCGCTACGCACACCTGAGCGATGATGAGCTGGACCGGGGATACGAGGAGATATTCAATGCGCGAGAATAGAGAGTAGAGAAGCGTAAATGACCGTTCAAAGGCGGATTATTCCCAATCTAATTCACGCGCCAGATCGGCCAGGGTACGGCTGCCTGATTTCTTCTTACCCGTCAACTTCTCGGCGCCCTTTTTAGCTACGATGCGCTTGGCGATGATGTCTGCCAGAACTTTGTCCGGGAGATCTTTGGGCTGCTGCGACTGCCACTGCATGGCGCGCTGACCGGGCTCGCAGATCTCCAGGTAAGGACAGTAGCGATGCGACCAATGGTCGGGCGGCGGTGTATCCTCCAGTGGTAGCTGATCGTTTTCCAGAGCGGCAAGCATGGTTCTCACCTGCGCCAGCAGCTTCTCCATGTACTCCTGGTCCAGATACACTTCGAAAGCCATGTGGTCCAGTGTGTCGCGGTTCTCATAATAGATGACGGCACCGCGCAGCGGGATAGCGCCCCGGAAATAGGCATCCAGGCCCCACAAGTAAATCTGCGCCTGGCGGATGTGCTCTTCTTTCGGCATATTGGCGGTACGGATCGCCTCGAACTCAGTCGAAGAGGTGGTCTTGAACTCCAGAGCCCAAAAGCCGGCAACTGATTCATCCCCCACCCCGTCAGGACGAGCGTACAGGATGCCGTCACAGAAACCGTGGATACGGTAGTCCGGCACCTCAAAAAAGACCTCCTGACCCAGGCAGGCGCGTCCGAGGGCGCGCTGGAGGCGCCGGTGGCTGTCTGTGCCGACTGACAAGATGCGCCCGACGCGGGCATCCAAAGGCGGCTTGGGCTCTCCGCGCAGCTCAAAAGCCACGTACAGCAGGCAGCCACGCGCCAATGAAGACGGCTTGATGTAGGGATCTTTGGGTAGGCCTTGGGGATCGATCTGCAGCAGGTCGCGTGTATAGCGGGCAACAGTACCAGATGTTTTCATGAATTTATCCTTAATGGTCCACCACAGAGCACGCAGAGTTCACAGAGAGAAAAATTGAAATAAAGCGTGCTATCCCTGGGGATTATGACCTCTCATCGCAGAGAAACGGCTTGCACGGAGCAGGTATACCGGTTTCATGGCGACCTGGTGCGGAAGAAAAAGCGTGTTTCCCCAGCGGTGTTCACGCCCTCCAGCGGGTTGACTGAAAATATCAGCGGATATTGGGCGGTTACATTGCCGATGGCCAGGGCGTGGCGCTGACGCAGCCGGCGGACGAAAGCAGCCATGGTCTCGTAATCGGTTGCTGCGCCACGGCTGACGTGGCGCACATCGTCCTCAAAGGGGATGCGCAGCAGGAACAAGTTGTCCGCCTGGCGCAGCACGGCTTCGTCCAACCCATGGATCATATTGGTCACGAAGAAGCTGGTAATTCCCAGGTGACGGGCGCGGGTGACGATGTAATCGATGCTGCGGCGCGAGACGTACAGATGCGCTTCTTCGAAGAAGATGAAGGGAAACCGATACGTATCATGCTCGATCTCCCAAAGGCACAGATCTTTCACCAGCTCGATGATCGCCTGGACGAAGCCCTCACGCGCCAGGTTCGACAGGGAAGACATATCGATCACAAGGGCTCCGCCGGCACGAACCTGGCGGTAGGCCTTCCCCAGCGAGGCCGCCTCGGATGCCGAGCGAGCGAAGATATGCGTATTCTTGAGGGCATCCAGGCGTGAGCGGATGGCGTGGTTGATGACCGTGGCGCTGGAGCCCCCGCCGAACTCGTTTTCCTCAGCCATCTGGATGAGTTGATCCAGTCCCATATATGGCACGCTGCGACCACCTCCCTCCATCGCCTCGGCTTCCTCCCACAGGCGGGCCAGGCGGTTCTCGAAGTGTAAGGCGGATACTTCCGGCAGCCCGTAGCGCTGGAGGAGGGTCATCAGCGGCGCCAGGCCGAACTGGCGCACACCCAACCGGAAGTTGCCCCCCGCTTCCAGGTGAACTATGCCGCGCCGGATGGTCTCCCCACTATGGGGATCGACTTCAGCCCTGGGTAGATGGATGTACTCGCGGTTGATATCGAATACCAGGCAGGGTGCCCCCAGTTCAATGAGCTGGAGCAGGATTACTTTGGCGAGGTGCGATTTACCGCTACCTTTCACACCGGTGATCACATTGACTTTCTCTAGATCTTGCCCTTCCACCTGGAATGCCTGTCCGTCTAAAGTCCAACCCAGGTCCACCTGGTGCCCCAGATCGCGGGTGGCGTTGGCAAAGACCTCCTCATCACGCGTGCGGAACACGTCGGCTTCCCGGGCGGGGATCCAGCCATCCCATTCCTCCCAGCGGCTGCCGGACTCCTGCACGGTTTTGCGGATCTTCGCCAGGGCCACTTTAATGTTGCCCAGCTCAGCAGAGCGCCCGTTACTGCCCGGCTGGGCGAAGTAGCGGTACCCAATGGCTTCCAACAGCGGCGCCGACAGCTGCTCCGGACCGACGAGATTGAGCATCTGGTCCTGCACCAGACTGGGATAGGAAGCTGAGCGGAAGGCGATCACCTGGGCGATCACGCTGCGTCCGGTCTCGCGCTCCACAAGGGTGAGGGTCTCCCCCACCCGCAGGTCGACCTGGCGCGGAGAAAAGAGCAACTCGACCAGGTCGCCGTCGATGCGGAACACCTGCACGTCCAGGGCATCCTGGGCGCTGATCGACGTGGAAGATCTACTCGACTTGGATTTCATCGACTATTGACGCGAGCACAGGCGAGCGATAAAGCTCTGCAGCCTGCCTGAGATCTTCGGCTATGCGCTCCCTCAACCATTGCGGAGCAATGACTTCAACCTGCGATCCCCAGCTGCGGATCCAGGGCTGCATCTCCAGCGGCTCTGAGACCCGCACCTTGAACAGGCAGCCGCCATCGGGAGCCATCTGGATGTGCTGAGAGGGATGCCACTGCCGTTCAAGGATAAATGGACGCACCGCGGCTGTAAAGCGCAAAACAACTTCGCTCACCTGATCGCCAGACATGATCCCCCAACTGTTGGCGAGATGCATCTCCGGATCGAAATCGGACGGGATGGTATAGGTCTCGTCCAGCAATACCGCACCCTCAAGCCGCGCCAGCTTGAAGGTGCGGACAGCACCAGCCCACTCGTCGTAACAGATCAAATAGATGCCAGAGGGCATGGGTTCCAGGGCATAGGGGGCAATGACGCGCTGGCGCAGCTCACCGCTCCTGGGTGAGCGGTATGCAATCTTGACCTGGTGACCGCTCCCCCACCCTTCAGCGATGGTCTCGAGTATAGCTACCTGGGCAGAGTTCTGGCGATTTGCTTCTATGCGTTCAGCGGCGCGCTTCAGGTGAGCGCCGGGGAGATCCGGCAAAGTGATCGCCAACCGGCGCAGAGCGGCGATTACATTCGGGTTGCGCTCATCCAGGGTGCGCGCCAGCAGCAAGCCGGCTAACACCAGGGATATCGCCTCCTGGTAAGACAGGCGTATGGCTGCCAGATAGCGCGTGCGGTTGAGGCCAAAGCACCCACCCTCCTGCCACAGCGGGAGGCCCTGGGACGAGAGGAAATCGATATCTCGATAAACAGTACGGCGATTTACCGATAATTGCGAGGCCAGCTCGGCAGCGCTCAGGCCGTGTTGAGAAAGCAGAAGCAGCTCCTCCAGCCGGCGCAGCCTGGCTGTACGATTTGCCAGACGTGACATATTCACCACCAGTTAATAGAACGTATGTTCCTGTATTCATTCTACCACAGGGGTGTGACAGGTAAGGACACTAAGGATTGTGGGGAGAGTAGTGAATAGAGATACGAGAGAGGGGAAAGGTAATAAGGTAATCAGGTATCAGGTATCAGGTAATCGGGTAATAAGGATTCAGGACCGGCAGTCCTGGGAGGACTGGGCCGGTCCTGAGAGTCCAGCACAATGATGAAGTCCTAGCACGTCTAGGGGTGATGGTGGGGAGACCGCTGCACGGGCCGTTGACGTTAGTGCTATCGTATAGGTCTATACCCCTACGCTTCTCTCTCCGGCAGGTCCATTGGAGCAGCAAACGCCAGAGCAGTGCTCTCGTTTGAGTAGACCGGTATGGCCTGATCCAGACGGGTGATCTGGAATATCTGTCGATAATGGTCATTCAGTCCGTAGGCAATGAAAGTCTTTCCCTCACGCCGGGCGCGGATGAGCAGCGTAACCAGCAGACCCACACCCAGGCTGTTCATATAATTCAGCTCGCTAAAGTTCAAGATAACCGTGCGTATGTTTCCTTCCACTGCCCTCTGATAAGCTTCAGTCAAAACCTTCTCGGTAAAGGTCGTAATCGCCCCGTGAATGTCGATCACACTAACAAAGGGGTTTGGACGGCGCACATCAGCGCTTAACTTCGTTTCAGTCATCGGCTCCTCCCATCGGTAAGCATTGGGGACTCATCCCCTGGGTGCATAAGAACATACTATCAAGTATAGCTTCTGGGCGTCTCGAAATCGTTACGAAAAGGCAAGATCTTTTATAAACAACGAAACTGGACAATGATCCGAGCCGAGGATATCATCATGGATAACGACATCCTGTACCTTGTCGATCAGGAACGAGGAGACCAGGTAGTAATCCAGACGCCAGCCGACATTGCGCGCCCGCGCATTCGAGATATAGGTCCACCAGGTATACTGCACGCGGTCCGGGTACAGGTAGCGGTAGGCGTCGATGAAGTTATGCTCTAGATACAGATCAATCCATTGGCGCTCGATGGGCAGAAATCCAGAGTTATTCACATTGGACTTCGGATTGCGCAGGTCAATCTCCCGATGGGCAGTGTTGAAGTCACCGGTAAGGATGATCTTCTCACCAGCCGCGTGCATGCGATCGCACAGATCCAGCAGCTCAGCATAGAAGCGCAGCTTATAATCCAGGCGACCCTGATCTCGCTGCCCGTTGGGAAAGTAAATGTTGAACAGCCAGAAATCATCAAAACGGCTGGCAATCAGCCGCCCCTCTGCATCGAACTCACCCACCCCAAGACCAAGGCGGGTCTCGAGCGGCGGGGTGCGTGAAAAAGTCACCACCCCGCTGTATCCAGGGCGTGCGGCCGGATTCCAGGCGCTTTGGTAGTCCGCAAGGGAGGGCAGACCCCCCTCCCCCAACTGCTCCGGGCGGGCTTTGATCTCCTGAAGACAGAGCACATCGGGGGCCTCGCCGGCGACCCATTCCAGGCCATTTCTGTTCATTACAGCACGTAAACCGTTGATGTTCCAGGTGGTAATTTTCAAGGGGAGTATCCAAGAAGGGGATAAGACGAGAATAGTGAGTCGAGAGTAGAAAGCAGGGACGTGAAGTTATGCTAAAATCGGGTATATTTTACCTCCCCATGAACGATTCGTGAACAGCGATGAAGACTACGATTCAACCCCTCAAAGGCATGCGCGATTTCTACCCCGAAGATATGGCCCTAAGCCGCTGGCTGTACGCCACGCTGCAGAAGGTTTCAGAGAGCTTCGGGTACCAGGAATACGAGGGCCCGCTCCTGGAGCCTATCGACCTGTATGCAGCCAAATCCGGTGAAGAGCTGGTTGAGAAGCAATCCTTTGTCTTCCCTGACCGGGGAGGCGACATGATCACGCTGCGCCCCGAACTGACGCCGACCCTGGCGCGCATGGTGGCGCAGCGACAGAAGCAGCTGGCTTACCCGCTGCGCTGGTGGTCTTTCGGGCCATTCTGGCGCTACGAGCGACCGCAGAAAGGGCGAACGCGGGAGTTTTTCCAGTGGAATATCGACCTGATCGGGGTCGATTCACCGGAAGCTGACGCCGAGATGATCGCCATCGCGGTGGCATTCTTTCAAGAAGCCGGGCTGACACCTGAGCAGGTGCAGATCCTGGTCAACAACCGCCAGCTGATGGACGATGAATTCGCCATACTGGGCATCCCCGCCCAGCAGCGGACAGAAGTGCTCAGGCTGATCGACCGGCGGGACAAAATGCTCCCAGATGAATGGCATGACTACGGCAGGCAGATCGGGCTGGAAGCGCAGCAGCTTGCCGGTCTGGAGAAGGTCCTGGAAAACGGCGAGCTGTGGCAGAAGTCCGAGGACCTGAAGCAGATATTCAGAGCTCTGGAGGCGCTGGGCGCCAGCAGGTATGTGCGCTATGCCCCGTATATCATCCGCGGGCTGGATTACTATACCGGCACGGTCTTCGAGGCATGGGACGTGGCCGGCGAGTTCCGGGCGCTGTTCGGCGGCGGGCGCTATGATAACCTGGTTGCCGCAGTGGGTGGCGACCCGCTGCCAGCGACCGGCTTCGCCATGGGCGATGTGGTGATCTCTTTGATCTTGAAGAAGTACGGGCTGGTGCCTGAAAATCTGGGGATCTCGCCTGCCCCGGTGCTGGTGACCGTGTTCAACGAAAGCACCATCCTGGAATCGTTCAAGCTGGCGACCGAGCTGAGGCGGGCGGAGATCAATACCGCCTGCTACCCAGAGGTGGGCAAGCTGGGAAAGCAGTTCAAGTACGCCGACCGGATTGGAGCAAAGATCGCCCTGGTGCTGGGACCCGACGAGATCAGCACCGGGAAGGTTGCGATAAAGGATCTAAAAACTGGATTGCAGATCACTTGCACGCGGCAGGAACTGATGATGAGTATTCGTCATCTCCTGCTTAACTAATATAGACTTAATGGTATATGGCTATGCGCAATTTTCCGAGTCATATGCATCTTCTCCGTCCAAACTTAAAACTTGCCCGTTCATGGGCTTCGTGATAAAATCACGCCGCACATGGTGCCAGTAGCTCAATGGCAGAGCACCTGACTGTGGATCGATAGGATTTGGTCTGAGTCAGGTGGATGGACAGAAGCTCCTGAATAGCACCAGTTGATTGCCTGAAAATCGAGTCAGATGCCCTATTTTAGACATCCGCAACCTTGTGGATGTCTTTTTTGTTTGCTGAGGAGCACCTAATTCGCCAAATCATTGATGGCGGAAATCGTTAACAATTGGAAGGAGACTGACATGAACATCACTCTGGAACAGACAATCAGGGGTTTCCGGCTCTACAACGAGGCTGCAGGCAGGTCAAAGAGGACTTACTCTTGGTATGACCAAAACTTGGTCCAATTTCACCAATGGTTGGAAAAACAACTTAACCACAAACCGTACCTGGAAGAGATAACAACTGAGCTGGTGCGCCATTACTTAGGGGAGATGCGATCACAGGTTGAGATGGCAGAAATACACCCGGAGCAACAACCCAAAATACGAGTACGCTCCCTCCGTACGGTGCGCGGTTATTATGCCAGCCTGTCAGCTTTTTTGAATTGGGCAGTCAGGGAGGAGTTGATCGATAAGACACCGATGAAAAATATCCCGCATCCAAAGCTGCCACGCTTTATCCCCGATCCATTTAGCGAGCAAGAAATTCGCGCCCTGCTTAAAGCCTGTAAGAATTTGACCGATCGCAGTTCGATTCGCGCTACGGCTATGGTACTGTTCCTGCTGGATAGCGGGGTGAGAGTTGGAGAAATGCTAAGCCTCAAACGAACCGCTCTCGACCTGGAGCAAGGTCGCGCCAAAGTGATGGGCAAAGGCGCAAAGGAACGGTACGTGTATTTTGGTAAAGCCACGAAACGCGCTCTATGGCGTTACATCAGCCTGGCTCGACCTGAACCGGCACCCAACGTGGAGAACCTGTTCCTAACCTTCGATGGCAGACCTTTGCCAAAGCGCCAGTTTGCACATCTTTTATCCAGGCTTGGTGAGACTGCTGGTGTAGCAA
>CAZGIX010000206.1:0-8242 GCA_964525785.1 uncultured Anaerolineaceae bacterium | reverse complement strand
TTGATGCTTTTACCCTTACCTTGTGTCAGCAACACTTGAAAGGGAGACTACCAAATTATCGTACCGACAACATTCGACATGTTATGAGCCAGTATCACCCCCAGCAGGTTGCCATGCATATTGTTGAAGATCCAGGTATACAGGATCGAAGTTAGAATAATTTGTACGGCAAAGTTCCAGAAGCTGTATGTACGAGAAGGATCTCCAGGAGGCATATACCAATTCGGTAGATACATTAAAGCCCAGAACACACCTATGATGAGGCTGGAAGTAAGCGCATTCCACTAAGTATTGGTTGAGCAGTTCCTAATCCACCGGGGAGTGAGACAGAATCTGGCAAATCATCGGATAATCGCTGTCCATGCTGTTATTCATAAACGCATCGATCATTCCTTCAGGATTCAGATAATCTTGAGGAACAAATATTTGGGAGAACAGGACCCCTGCTATAACCACCACGATGACCAGCAACGCACTTACGGTGGCCAGTGTGTAGATCAAGGTCAATTTCCAGCGGAGTTGACGAAAGATGTTCATCATTTTGTCTGTCTGCGTTCATATTCCCGGGTTATTGTTTCCTAGCATATCACAAATCAGAACCCAAGAAACCTATCCCAAGTATGGTTTTTTGCCATACTTTCGACGGATTGCACCAGGGGTCCATTATGCGATTATTTATCCACGATAGCATATGTGATTAGGCCAAAATCGGTCATCGGCGGCTTGTAAGAAGCCTTGATCGGTGTCTTCAAACCGATGCTCCTGATAGTTCACCTTATGATCCAGGAAGACGGCATTGATGTTGCCGCCAAGTTCATCATCAGGATTGAAGCCCACCCTGATTTCGATGTGCTCTTTCAGCTGTTGAACAACCTGTGCATGGATGAGCAACAGCGCTTCTTGATCGCCTATCCCGATCCTGCAGGAATGGACGGAAGTACTATGGGAAGCTGGAATCAAGCAGGAGTTGACCGGCGGATTGACGACCGGTGGCGACGGTCTATTACGAGAGGGGCGCTCACGCTCCCCTCTCCGGAAGGATGTGGCCTCAGTACTCCTTGGTTTCCACCGCCTCGACGATCCGCGCCTGGGGATTCGTCATGATCGTGCCCTCGACGCGGCTCCACACCACTCGCATTGCGGCAAGTAAAGCCTCTGCCTGGCTTGGAGTATCAAACTCGAGATCGATCATGACATAGTTTGGATCGTTGATGGGACGTAGGATCTGGTAACGACGCACGCCCAATTTCTCCCGACCGACTGGATCGTTGTCGAAAGCTTTCTTCCACTCGTTATAGTCGGGCACCGGATGTTCAATGTGCAAGATAGTCATATTAACTCCTCTCTTTCTGTTTTCGATTAGAGAAGAGTCTATTCGAGAAATCAGAACTTGCCATTGTGGAAAGTAACTAAGTTTTTTTGGAATGGGTACATAGATTTCAAAGTTTTATTTTCCGGGAAGCACATCAGACTTAGTGTTTTACCAGCCCTTTCTCCACTGCCCATACTGCAATTTGCGCCCGTGAGGTGTATCCCAACTTCCTCAGAATATTGCTGACATGAACTTCAGCGGTTCGTTCGGTTACAACCAGCAGATTGGCAATCTCCCGGCTCGTTTTACCCTCCGCAATGAGTGCGGCTACTTCGCGCTCACGCATGGTTAAACCACCAAATGCTTGCTTGGCAGCCTCACGCGGGAGCAGCGGCTTCTGCTGAGGGAAGGTGTTGAGCGCTGCATGTGTGAATTGGTCTCGCAGAGCGGCGTCATCAATAGTGGTGGCCAGTTCTTCAATAATTTGCCGCGCTTCAGCCCGTTCCTGGCGGGCCTGATCCTTACGTTGGAGGACCTGGTACGCCTGTCCCAGCGAACGATGGATTGTCCAGAGTGCAGGCTGGTCGTTCCGCTCCTGTGCCCCCTGCCTAGCTTCCTCTAATGCTCGTACTGCATCATCCAGGCGTGAGAGGGCCATCAGGGCCTCGCCTCTCAATTTCAGAAGATGAGGAATGGGCTGTGTTGACTGATCAGGCGACTTGCCAGGCGCAGATTCTAATAACTGGTCAGCAATTTGCAACGCTATGGTAGGCTCTCCTTGTGCCAGGGCGAGTTCCCCCCAGGCCAGGGCGATATCCCGTTCTGCCACATTCCCTGGGTGCTGTTCACTAGGCATGACCCTTTGAAGGGCAGCCTGAGCCGACGGCAGATCGTGTTTTAAAATGTATGCCTGTCCAAGGTTCGCTGCCAAGGTGGTAATCCAGAACGTTGAGCCCAACTCCTGTGCGAGTGACAGACCAGCCTCCAATTCAGGTAACGCCCGATCGGGCATGAGCAGGAGCATGTAGATGTGCCCAAAGCAATGATAGGTGGCGACCTTCCACTGCTGGTGTTCAATCTCGGTGGCGATGCGCCTGGCCTCTTGAGCGTGGGAAAGTGCCGGACCGAACTCCCCAAAAGAGAGCAGGCTATGAGCCAGAGCGTTCTCGGCGAAGGCCTGTCCTGCTGGAGAATCGATCTGGCGTGCCAGACGCAGAGACTCTGATGCATCTTGCACGCATTCATCCCACGTCCTTAAGGGACAAAAAGTGGTTTCACTTGCACCCGGCATCGACTGTAGCGCGCGCATGGCGAGACTCGAAACCAGGCTCTGTGAGTCTCCTAGGGCCTGGAACAGGGCAATCGCTCGCCCAAGCAGCTCTACCGCTTTGACCCTGTCCCCAAGCATCCCATAGGCAATACCGAGCAGGTCGAGCGTTTCAGCCATCCCCTGTGTGTTTTGCTGTTCTTCAAAGATCTCAAGCGCCGCTCGATGGGCTTGTAGTCCCTCCTCAATACGCCCGGTGTTCAAATGCCAATTCCCCAAACGATTGAGGCTGCGAGGCCGCAAGCTAGGATCAGCCAGGTGCAAGGCCTGGTCGCTGGCGCGGCGAAACCACGCGCCTGCCTGAGCATAGTCACGCCCGGCCCACAGAAAACCGAGCGCCATCATACTCTGCCATTCCATCAGGCCATCCGAAGTCGAGCGGGCTGTGTCGAAGGTCTGCTCGTAGTCTTCACGTGCGCAGTCGAATTCACCGACTGTTGCGAAAGCCTGCCCGCGTGTGTAATACACCCTGCTGGGTGGCGTGAGATGCAATTGGTTGGCCGCGTCAATTGCACGCGTCAGGTGTTCAATGGCGGCACCAGGGGCATAGAGCGCCAGGGCTTTTTCTCCGGCACGCTGCTCATACTCCAGCGCTTTCGCCCAGTCGCCGGCCTGGTAGAAATGGAAAGCCAGGTCTGCCAGGTGTGCCTCTTGCAGGGTTGGGGAGGCGTAAAGGAATTCGAGCGCTTCCGCAATCGTGCGATGCAACGACCTGCGCTCGCGTGCCAGCAGAGAACGGTATATCGCTTGCTGTCCCAGCGCGTGCCGAAAGACGAACCGGTCCGCTGACTCCTCGACAACCAGCTGGGCAGCAATCAACTCCTTCATCAACATAAGCAAATGGTCATCATCACTGCCCAGAACCTGCTGCAGCAAGTTAAAGTCGAAACGCCGTCCGGCTACTGCTGCCATAGTCAACGCCTGCTTCGCCGCTGCGCTCAACCGATCCACGCGTTGTTTTACCGCATCCTCTACGCTCCGTGGGACGAATGAAAAACCAACCGGACCATATGGATCTGGCGCATGCTGCCATACGCCATTCACGTGCTGAAGTTCCCCTGTCGCGATAAGCGATTTGAGCATTTCTTCAATGTAAAATGGATTTCCATCCGTCAGGTTGTAGAGGGTGTCGGATAACTCGGTTGGAATAGGATGAGCTGAACCGAATATCGCCTGCAGCATCGCATCTACTTCTGTCTCTGAAAGACTCCCCAGTGGCAATTCCAGGGCTAAGTGCTCGCGGTCAAGTTGGGCCAGCCAGTGGTTTAGACTTGTCGAGATTTCCTCACTGCGATACGTAAAAAGGAAAAAGAGCGCCTCGCTTTTACAATGACGGACCAGATGCAGCAGCAAGTCAAGGCTGCTCTCATCGCACCAATGCAAGTCCTCGACGATGAGCAGGACAGGTTGTTGAGCAGCTTGAGTAGTAAAGAACCTGGTCAGGACGGCAAAGAGGCGATGTTTTTGCTGCTCAGGATCAAGGGGTTGTGCCAGGGGCAAGTGAGCAAGATGAGGAAATTGAAGTCCTAGATCAGGCAGCAGTGGAACAAGCTCACGGATAAGTGATTCCTGGTTGGCTGCTGGAGGGCTTGGAAAGCGATTCGAGAAAAAGGCGTGCAAGAGATCGAGGAGCGGGGCGTATGGGTAAGAGGTCTCCGTCTGAAAACAATCCCCCTGGAGGATCAGGAATCCTTGTCTAAGAGCAGAGCTTTTTGCCTCAGCAACCAGGCGCGATTTTCCGATTCCCGCTTCGCCACGAATGAGAGCTACGTGCCCTTTTCCTTTTTGGGTTGAATCAATGGTCGAATTTAAGATCGCAACTTCGGGTTTGCGGCCAATAAGGACGGGGCAGGTTACCGGATTTTCCAATGGGATTGCCATAATTTCACTGCTGATTGTTGGACGGGTCCATAGAAAGTCAATTACCACAATTTTTAGAATACCAAGGAGGTACGCCTACATAAATTTTAGACGAACTACACTATTTGGACAAGATATGTTCAAACACATCATCCCGTGGGGACCTGGCGCCCTCGGGGCGTCGTGCCCTCTGGGGCTAATCATACGGGCCCGTGAGCTCTTCCCCTACCGCGCCGAGAAAGCTTCTGGCCGTATGGGCGAATGCCACAGCCCAGACCTGTAAAGCTGCTCCAAGAAAATAAAACCGCCCGGCTGCTCGAAGATGGCGGTGATGGGACCCGCCGCGATCGGGTACCACACGAGGAACGCATTGTCGTCGGATGTGTAGTCGTTCACACGCTCGCAGGCAGGCGTCTATCGGGCTGGACGTGGCTGGCCAACGGCTCACCAGCATTGCCATGTGCGCCACGACCACACACATTGCACGGGCCGCGCCGCCGGTAGTAGTAGCCCAGTGTCGCCACCGCAAGCGCTACACCCCAAACCGGGAACAGCAAGGTGGGGCCGAGCTCGATGGTTATGGCCCCGATGACTTGTATATCCTCTGCCCCATTGGCCACCAAGTTAGCCACCATCTGGCCTAAGCCGGCCCAAATCCCGATGCCGCCCACGATCAGCAGCACCGATGCGAGCGAGGGTGGGACGACCGCCAGCGCGATGGGGACCCGGCGTCCAGCCAGGCCGATCATCCAGCGCGGGAATACCTCACCCCAGCGCTGCACCAATCCGAGAATTAGCACCGCTCCCAACAGGCAGAAATTCCCCAGGGTGAGTGCTCCCCCCAACCACACCCCACTCTCATAACCGGGACGAAAACGCTCTTCGCTCATCCCCAGCGGGAACCCCAGCCCCCAGGCGTAACGGGTGAGGGCGTAGAAGACCGGCACCACCATCGCCACAACCACGGCGATCCGGCCCCAGCGCGCGGCATGGTCTGGGCTCGTCCACCCCTCCGGGCCGTCTCGGCGGCCACAATACAGGCAGGCGCCCCCGCTCCGGCGGGCGTAGCTGATAGTAGCCGCCAGCCACAGGAACCCACCGGTAAGACACAGCAATTGGTGGATCGTCGCCCATTGAGTCCAGGCCCCCAGGATGCTCAGGCCGAACTCCGGACGAGTGAAGAGGCTGAAGACGGCATAGGGGAGATAACCGACCTTGACCAGCAGGTTGAGGCCGGTCATGAGCAGCAAGAGGACCCCGGCGAGCAGCGCTCCAGCAGTGATGAACAGAGGCCGGAGCGCCCTGCCTCGCACCCCGCGCAGCATCGCCGCTCCCAGCGCTGCCGCAGGCAGCCCTGCCATCATCACGACGATCCAGGCCACGCCCAGTCCGAACCGTCCAAGCAGCGGCCCCATACCGTCGGAGGCGGTTTCGGGGGTGTAAGGGAACCCGCCTCCGCTTGCCGCCCAGTAAACCCCCAGCACGCCGTAGAACAGTGACCATGCCACCGCCGCGTACGGCGCCCAGTGCTGCCAGTCGCCAACCCCTCCAACCCGAGCAGGCGCGGCACTGGCCATCTCGCTCCCTTTAATAAAATGGGTTTTGTTCATGACTGCTCCTTTTTTCCGTATTGACGTTTATCTCATCAGGTTTCTACAGAATCATCCGAGGGACCCTCGCTCGATCATGGTCATACTCCATGCCAAAAGCCTGATGGCCGGCCTGCTGGGTGCTCAGGCTGTGCACAAGCTGCTCTACCGTGTTGGCGCAGCCATCTGGCGTGAAGCATCGCCTGCCGTCCTGGAGCGGCTGGCCGCCGCCGCACCCAGCGCCTCAACCGTTCCGAAGCCCCCCGCTGCGCCGTTTCCGCTGCCTCCCTGAACAGGATGGTGAACAGGATCGGGACCTTGCCTTCTGCTTCCATCGCACTCTCCACGCGGCCTTGCCGCTTTTGCACTCCTTCTCGTAGGGGCGGCTTGCTGGCCGCTCACTACTGCCAGTCCTGGCAGCATCTGCCGGGTTATGGTGCGTACCACGCAACGCTGATCGCTGATCCTGCATTACCAGGCAAGTGGCAGGTGGGGAAGGATGTAGCGAACATACTGGTGTTTGAGGGAGACATTGCAGATGGAGCGAATCCCGAAGAACACGACTACCTGGTGCTACCTTACCGGCTCATCGAAGCGTTGCCTATCCCGGTTTCGCAGGAATGGGCGGAAACGCTCTGGGAAGCTGGAATAGAGAAGGAGTTAATTGCAGAGTTAACGACCGGCGGCTATACTCCGGCGGGATTTAGGTTTTTACTGACTGAAACAGTCTGGTCTGAATTATTATTCGAGTTATTGTAGGAGGGAAATATTGAGATATCTCTGAGCCAACGAAGGGGGGTGCTTCGGCACCTCCTCTCTATATTTTGTGTATGCGATTTTATACAAGATGGCAAAAGCTTATCTCAATCGATTAACCGCAATGGGCGAACCCCTTCGCTAATCATAGCCTGGGCTGCCTTATTGCGTCCGCATACCCACGAGTGAAACGAGGTCGGCTACATATGGTAGTTGAGCGGACTTTTCATTTGTTAAATGCCCAAACTCATTTGGAGTTTATATGGAGCGATTCTTTCTTCTGCCAGTTTTACATACTCCGGATCATTATCGTACCCAATGTACTTTCTTTCAGCTTTCAGAGCAGCAATAGCTGTTGTTCCGCTACCCATAAAAGGGTCAAGTATCACATCACCTTGAAAGGTGTATAGATGTATAAGACGATATGGCAATTCTATGGGAAAGGGAGCTGGGTGTCCTACTTTTTTAGCGGATTCGGGATTCATTGTCCAGACTGACTTTGTCCATTCCATAAATTGCTCTTTCGAGATTGTATTCTCTTTGCTATCAGGTTTCTTGCGCATATAAGAACCCTTAGAGAACACCATAATATATTCATGAACATCTCGCAAGACAGGATTAGATGCAGATTGCCAGCTTCCCCAGGCCATTGAGACACCAGCTCCTGCTCCCTTATTCCAAATAATCTCCCCGCGCATATGAAAACCAATCTCAATCATGATTTGTGATATAAAGTCTGATAGGGGAAGATATGGCTTCCGGCCTAAGTTTGCTACATTTATACAGGCTCTTCCGCCATTGACCAGCACCCTGTAAGTCTCAGAAAATACATTTTGGAGTAATTGCAGATATTCTTTGAGGGACAAATCCTCGTCGTATTCTTTTGTTACGTTGTAGGGTGGTGAAGTGACGATTAAATGCAATGAATTTTCGGGTACTTCCTTCATGTTTTCAGAATTGCCGAAAATAATTTTGTTCTCATATTCAACTGGGAATTCATTATCAGGAAGGGTCTCTCCATCTTCACTTATCGGTAACTCTGAATACAGTCTCGAGTCATAGTAAGTTGATGAGTCATGGTTGATTCTTGAGTTTGTGCCAAAACTGCTGGTTTTTGAACCTTTTTTCATCGTTTAGTCTCTTTCCCAAAGCTTTAACCATCGTTCATAGGGGTTGAAATCCATTACCTTTCTAGTCCATTGTACTGGAATTTTCATGCTCTGTGGATGATTGGCAAGAATAATCAGAGCTTCTGAGGAAATTTCAACGCCACGAGGGTTTGTGCCCGCTTTGGGTAATTTTATGTATCGTTCCCTACCAATTTGTTGAAGGGTTTCTATAAGCTCGTCTTTAGACAAAAGTAACACTCCCGACATTAGGTCGGGTTGAAAATCAGCA
>CAZGIX010000205.1:0-8305 GCA_964525785.1 uncultured Anaerolineaceae bacterium | reverse complement strand
CCTGCTTATGCAATATTTCCTGCCCCAGGGGTATAGCTGCTGGCGATCACGGAGTTGGCGATGAGTGTATCGCACTGAACGATGCCGCTGGCTTTCAGCATACCGGTATTACCGGTGACCAAAGCCGCGTTGACCTCCACCTGGCTGGCGTTGATTGTCAGTTTCCCGCTGGTGCTGATCATAATCCCATCCGGTCTGAGCTCGATCTTCGCGCCGCTGCTGTCTTGGATCGTTATGCCTGCCGGACTGTCCTTGAGATTGATTGCCTGACCGGCAGGTGTGAGCAGAGATATCTGTTCCTGGCTCGCCGTATCGTCCATTGTGATTTGTATCCCACTGCGTGTTTTCAGGCGCTTGATATTGTTCTTACCGCTGCGGTCCATTTTAACCGGCGGGGCGTCCTTCCCATTCCAGAGCGAGCCAATTATATAAGGCGTGCCCGGGTCACCGGCTTCGAAAGTGACCAACACCTCCTCCCCCACATCGGGTATAAACCAGGCTCCGCGACCCGGACCTGCCATGAAAACCGCCAGGCGCGCCCACGGGTAGTCGTTTTCGACGAGCTCGGGTTCCAGCCATGGGAATCGCACCCTGACGCGTCCCTGATTGAGGGGATCAGCAACATCAACCACCAGGGCGGGGTAAACCCCGTACCAGCGCTCCTTATCTGAAGGTGGATAGTATTCTTGGACCATTTTCAGCTCCTGTTATTGTCATATCTCTTAGGGAGAGGCTTGCCTTTTGGAATGCTTTTAAGCGGGCGGCTGGTTCTCTGGCGTTTGGTCGCCAGGATTACATCGAATTCGCATCGATAGCCGCGGGCTTGGTCATAGAGATGGTGGACCTGAGTGATCAGATAATCGCCAGAGAATCTCTCACCTAATCCGGAAATTGCTACTCGCTCTCCGCATCTCAGGATTGGACTGCCGGTGGTTGTGCCAGTACCCGTAATGAACCGCAAGGCGCGCTGCAGGTAGGCCTCATCTGCCAGGGCATCAGCCTCACTGGCGCTGTCCAACGAGAGATGTGCAACCTGTTCCAGCCGTTTTCCATAGGTGTCAAAGAACAGGCGGCCTCCATTCCGATCGCCGGGGAATTTATCTCGCAAGCCACCCCGGCTGGCGGCTCCGAGCACAGCGCTGCCATTAGCTGGGTTCCAGCCGCTTACCAGAAAGTCGGTTAATTGACCGGAGAGATCTGCGCGGGCTTGAAAACTGCTGAGATGCTGTCCGTAAGCCAGCTCGATGGCTGGTCCAAGGTGATCGACTGGTTTTACGACCAGTTTGTTGCCGCGATAGTAGAAGAGGTAACCAAATTCATCTGCAAGCCTGACCAGGTACGAGAGGTCACTTTCATTAAACTGCAGCGTTGAAGTAAAAATTGGGGAGGAAGTGGCCGACTCAAACTCGACGGCAAAGTTGTACTCCGCACCGGTCTGGATGAAAATATCTGCCAGGCGCATCTGGTTGAACCGGCGTGTTCGTTTGCTGTATTGCAGATGCTGCAGTCTATCTTCGGCTTCGATGGCAATCTCTGGCGGGCGGTCGCTGGGATTATCCGCCAGCAGGGCATTGATCTGCCCGCGGAAGATATTCTCCTGCTCGACACCGAGATCGATCGCAATCTGGCGTCCAAATTGCAGGTGCGGTGAGTCGAAAAACAGGTAATCAGGAGCTCCATCGACCATCCCCCAATTTGTAAAGCGCAGCACGCAGCGGGCGGGTGTGTTCAATCGCTCGTCAACCCGCATGCTCAAGAAAGAAGAATTTAGCTCGGGAACCGGTGCATCGTCGACTCGCAGGGTTGGAGCCAGGTTAGATATCGAAACCCGTCCAGTATCCGTCATCGTGTATGCCTCCCTGATCGATAAAACCAATTTAGATGAATTCTAGGTGGTATATCCAATTATAGCAGATCATGCAGGTTATGACTTGCAGATCGCCGCTCCGAGAGGCGATGGTTGGATGGCTAAGGACCAATATAATTTGTTGCCCCGAGACGTTGTTACCCTGACCGATTTTCTATTACAAAATTGATAATAATCCCTCCATTTTTATCCGAATCTGGATTATAATTGCGCAGGTGTCTGGTAAATCAAGGGTGGAGACCAGCGGCGTATCCCCATTTAGCTGACCGACAGGATGAGACCTGTGTACCAGGGGAAAA
The DNA here is from genome assembly GCA_964525785.1 of uncultured Anaerolineaceae bacterium. Taxonomy (GTDB): domain Bacteria; phylum Chloroflexota; class Anaerolineae; order Anaerolineales; family UBA4823; genus JAQBDA01. The sequence continues at coordinate 6,139 of CAZGIX010000205.1, read as the reverse complement.
GTTGAAGCATTCACCCAAAATGAGCGCCATAAGTTAACAGGAGCAGTAGATGCGCGATGCGCGCACAGCACAGGCGGATGGTTCTAGAAGCAGCCTTTCGCAGCTAAATCTGTACATCTCGCGGCAAGCGGCCTCTCCCTGGCGTTATTTCTTGGAGCAGAGCCTGATGTTCCTGTTCGGTTGGGCACCCACCATCATTGGAATCGGGCTACGCGCCGTGTTCTACCGGTTGATGCTGGAGATGAATGGTACGGCAGCTATCGAGCGCAACGTCCGCCTGCGCTATGCCAGCCATATCCGCCTGGGACACGGCAGCTACATTGATGAGAGTGTGTACATCCATGCCTGCCCGCAAGGCGTGGAGATCGGCGATAATACGTTGGTGATGCACGGCTCGGTCCTGCACGTTTATAACTTTCGGGATCTACCGCATGCCTTTATCAAGATCGGGCGCGACAGCCTGGTTGGCGAGTACAATGTGATTCGCGGGCAGGGCGGGGTGACCATCGGGAATCGTGTGTATACATCCCCCATGACGCAGCTCATCGCCGTGAACCATGTGTTCACCGATCCGGAGCGTCCTTTTGTCGACCAGGGCATCACTGCCGAAGGCATCGTGATCGAAGACGACGTCTGGCTGGGTTCGGCTGCCGTCGTCACGGACGGCGTGCGCGTCGGACGTGGGTCCGTGGTCGCTGCGGGGGCTGTGGTGACGAAAGATGTCCCCCCGCATACCGTTGTCGGCGGCGTACCGGCGCGGGTGATCCGCGAAGTGGATGGAAATTATCAAATTGATAAACAGATTTATTACGATACAGTGGTTGGAAAGAATTAGCAGTATTTTCCAGGAGGAAACTGATGGAAACCAATTTTAGAGAAAATTTAGGCACGCGGCGCATACCCAAGCTGCCCAATCCCCGCTACCCGGATGCAGATGCGATCGTCCGCCAGACAGCGGTGGCGCGCCAGCGTGATAGCAAAGTGGATGTCTTACTGGTGAACCCGCCCTCACCGGACGGCGGGATCTGGATCCGCTCGCAGCACCGTGTAGGGCGGCGCAGCCGGGAGAACATGATCTGGCCCCAGGTGAGCCTGGCTCAACTTGCAGCCCTGTTGGTGCCGGATTATTCAGTAGAGATCGTGGATGCCATCGCTTTGCGCATGGGCTGGAAGGAGTTCGAAGCCCTGCTGCGTGACCGGCGTCCAAAATACTACCTCACCCAGGTGACCGCGCCCAGCCTGACCAACGATATGTACGGTGTCTTCCTGGCGAAAAGCCTGGAAGCCGTAACGATGGCCTTTGGCACGCATGTCACACCCATGGCACGCGAGACGCTGCGCGCCTTCCCGGCCCTGGATTTTGCCCTGCGCGGCGAACCCGAGATGGTGCTGCGCGAGCTGATCGATACATTCGAGGTGGCGCGCGGTCGCTGGCAGGTGCTGGATGATGGGCGACTGCTGGATTCTAAAGATGAAAAGCCTCCCAAAGGGCACGAGATCACCTGGAAGATGTGGTCGGAAGCCGACCCCACCTGGAAGCCAGCCTGGACGATTGATGCTGGCCTCGCGTCAGCCGCTAAACCGGGTGATGGCAACGGCGGGAACGGCAAGGCTGAGATCAGCCTGCCGCTGCTGCCGGTCATGCCGGTTGAGACGCAGGTTCCCCGCCCCAGTGATGCCCAGCTGGCATCGATCAAAGGGCTGGGCTGGCGGCAGAACGGCGAAGTGGCGCTGAATTGGGACCGCCCGTTCTTCCGCAGCCTGGACGACCTGCCTATCCCCCTGCACCGTATGCTGCCGCTGGAAAAGTACCTGATGCCGATGATCAAGGGACCTTACACCTTCATCGTCACCAGCCGCGGCTGCCCGGCAGGCTGTAAATACTGCATCAAGCACGTCAGCTACCAGTACTCAGTACGCTTACGCTCGGCAGAAAAGCTGCACGAAGAGATCCAGCAACTATATGACCTGGGCGTCCACCATATCCACATGTACGCTGACCTGTTCACAGTCAATCGCGAGCAGGTAATCGAGCTGTGCAACCTGCTGATCGAGAAAGGTCCCAAGATTACGTTTACCTGCAACAGCCGCGTGGACTACGTGGATGAAGAGATGCTCACCCTGATGGGTAAGGCTGGCTGCATGTATATCTCATGGGGCATCGAGAGCGGCAATGAGATGATCCTCAAGAAAGCCCATAAAGGATACCGCATGGAGCAGGCTTACAACGCCCTCAACTGGGCGCATAAAGCCGGGATCAAGAACTGGGGCTACTTTATCATCGGTCTGCCGGGTGAGACGGTCGAAACCATCCGCGAGACCATCGATTTTTCGAAGAAGCTGCCGCTGGATATTGCCTTGTTCCACGTTGCCGCCCCCTATCCGGGCACGCCCTTCTTCTTCGAAGTCGTAGAGAACGGCTGGTTCCGCCCCGGCACGCAGTGGGAAGAAGTGGATATGGACCAGGCGACCGTGCTGGATTATCCTGATCTAAAAGCCGAAGACCTGCTGCGCTGGCAGAAGCGCGCCTTCCGCGAGTGGGCGTTCCGGCCCGGACCGATCCTCACCTTCTTGAAGGGTATGAATACCTGGGCGGGCTTCAAGAGCGCCATGGATATTGGGCTGCAGACTCTGGGCTGGCTGAAAGGATAGAAGCTTTATTGGAGCCTGGCGAGATGGCAATCATCATCGAATGGCTGCTGCTGGCGGTGAGTTTGGTGATGATCACACTGCCCGCAGTATACCGAATATCGCCCTGGTTGGCGCTGCCGGCCCTGGCGATATTTTTTATCCTGCTCGCACTGCGGGCTGGAGGCCGGCTGCTGCGCTCGAAACTGCTCTGGCCCTGGCTGCTGTTCATCGCCAGCGCTGTCTGGGGGACCTGGATATCGGTCGCTCCTGAGATGGCGCAGATCCAGTCTATGCGCATCCTGGCGGCATTTGCCGTGTATTGTGCGGTCATTTCGGCGGGCGAGCGCCAGAAGCTGTGGCTGGCGTGGATAACCCTGGCAGGCATCGGACTATTGGCTGTTTACTGGCCGCTCAGGCACCAGTTTGCTGGTGATCTAGGTAAATTCACGATCATCAGCCGTATTGGAACTGCGATCAATTCAGTCGCACAGGTGCTATCCGGTCCGGACCTGCACACCAATGTCGCCGGCGGCTTATACGCCATGGGGATCCCGTTTGGCGTGGCACTGGCGCTGTGGGCCTGGCGGGCGAAAAGAAAACTGCAAGCCTTCCTGGCAGGTGCGCTCAGCGTGCTCCTCCTGGGCGTGTTGGCGCTCACCAGCAGCCGGGGAGCCATGCTAGGATTATTGGCAGCCGGGGTGCTGTGCCTGCTGGCCTGGTTCCAGTATACGCGCTTCCCGCGTCCCCCGCTCAAGGTTCTCTTCTGGGGCGCTGTGGTCCTGGCAGTCGCCCTCCTGGCGGGTGGATTCGCCTACACTGGTCAGCTGGAAGGCCTGCTGGGGAGCGTGCCTGATCCGACCGGAACGGTGCAAAGCCGCATGGAGATCTGGCGGCAGGGGGTGGGCCTGGTTGCCGATTACCTCTTCACAGGCGCCGGGCTGGGGACCTTCCCCATCGTATTCTCGATTTATACCTTGCTGATCCATGTCCCCCTGCATGAGCACCTGCACAATATCTTCCTGGAGACATGCTTCGAGCAGGGAATCCTGGGCCTGACAGCCATGCTGTGGGGGATGGCGATCCTGGGGGTCTGGGTATGGAGGGCACTGGTGCCGCGGGGTGCCGCCGAGGCGGGTACAGAGGCGATTGAACGCAAAAGCTCCAGCCTGATGCTATTGGGCTGGGCGGCTGTAGCTGCGCTGGTCGCTATGGGCGTGCACGGCATGGTGGATGTGGTGTTTTACGTCAAGCGCAGCATGCCGCTGGTGGGCTTGGTCTTGGGATTTGTCGCGCTGCTGGATGCCACGCCTCAGCCAGCCAGTCGGGATAAGCGCCTCCTGGCAGCGGGCGTAGCGATCCCCCTCCTGCTGGTGCTGCTGTTTTCACGTCAGATCATGGGGGTATGGTATGCCAACCTGGGAGCGCTGGCCCAGACCAGGCTCGAGCTGAGCGCTTACAATCCGGACAGCTTCGCTGATCCATCCCTGGACGAAATTCGCCGGGCTACTGATCTCAGCCGGGCGGAAGCTTTCTTCACCCGCTCCATGGATTACCAGCCCGGCAACCGCACGGCTCTGCAGCGCCTGGCAGGGCTGGCCTTGAGCCGCGGCGATTATGAAGCTGCTCTGGCTTACACTCAGCGGCTGGTGGGTGAAGGCTACCGGGATAATACCACTCGTCTGCTGCATGTCGATGCCCTGGTCGCCAATGGGAGCCAGTCTGGCGCTGTGAACCAGGCCGCCGAGATCTTGCGTGGGCTGCCCTCGGGCACCGGGCGCTTATTATTCCAGGCCTGGTACCGCTATGGGCAGGCAGAGGATTGGGAGCGCGCCCGTTATGCCCTGCAGACGGTTTTGATCGTAGAGCCTGGGAACCAACAGGCACGTTCGCTGCTGGAGCGGTTGGGCAGCCCAAGCAGCCCTTAGTTTGCTGCCTGACATTTTTTATATGTATGCGATAAAATCCTAAGTGGTGTTCTCGCTAAATAAATGTGTTTCTTTTTTATATGAGTGCGGCGCAGCCGCACCCATATAAAAAAAGAGAACAAATACTTGGCGAGAGAACCACGAAGTACAAACACATAAATCCTGTAGAATGTCATCCGGATACGTTGTTAGCCGGTTGTCCGATCTGCTTCGTTAGCGAGGGCGATTTGAAAGAAAAGATACTTGTAACCGGGGGGGCGGGCTTCATCGGCTCGCACCTGTGCGAGCACCTGCTTCAGGGCGGCTACCGCGTAACCGCCATCGATGACCTGTCCACCGGGCGCGTGCAGAACATCCAGCATTTACGAGCTCTGCCCGATTTCCAGTTCGTGCGCGAGACGATCAACAACAGCCAGGTGCTCGACAGGCTAACCAGCCAGGCGGATATCGTCATCCACCTGGCAGCCGCCGTAGGCGTCAAGCTCATTGTGCAAGAGCCGGTGCGTACCATCCAGACCAACATCATGGGGACGGAGCACGTGCTCACCACAGCCAACCGCTACGGCTGCAAAGTACTGCTGGCATCCACTTCGGAAGTTTACGGCAAAGGCGTCAAGGTGCCGTTCCGCGAGGAAGACGACAGCCTGATGGGACCGACGGTCAACAGCCGCTGGGCGTATGCCACATCGAAAGCGGTGGACGAATTCCTCGGGCTGGCATATCACCGTCAGTTCGGGCTGCCGGTGGTCATCATGCGCTTCTTCAATACGGTGGGTCCACGCCAGACAGGGCGCTACGGTATGGTGGTGCCACGCTTTGTCCGCCAGGCTTTGCGAGGCGATCCGATCGAAGTGTATGGGGATGGCAAACAATCGCGCTGCTTTGCGGACGTGCTGGATGTCGTCTGGGCTGTTATCCAGCTGGTCGAACATCCTCAGGCCGTCGGGCAAGTGTTCAATATCGGCTCGACCGAGGAGATCAGCATCTACCACCTAGCGGAACGGATCATCCAGATAACTGGTAGCAGCTCGGAGATCGTCCTGGTGCCGTACGATGAAGCCTATGCACCGGGATTCGAAGACATGCGCCGCAGGGTGCCGTCGATCGAAAAGATCAGCAAGTTCATCGGCTACAAACCGCGCTACAGCCTGGAAGACACGCTGCGCCGAGTAGTCGAGTTCGAGAGCTAGGGATTGGAAGCCGGATCTCAGTGAGTTAATCGTGGATCTATCTGTCGCAATCGTCAATTGGAATACGTGCGCCATGCTGGGAGACTGCCTGCGCACGCTCTATGCTGCCCTGGATGGGATGAAGGCGCCGCCTGCATACGAGGTCATTCTCGTGGATAACGGCTCTACGGATGGCAGCGTGGAGATGATGCGGCAGGATTACCCCCAGGTGCAGGTCATCCCCAACACAGAGAACCAGGGTTTCGCCCGCGCCAACAACCAGGCGATCCGCCTCAGCAGGGGGCGCTACGTACTCATGCTGAACACCGACGCCTTTATCGACAGCGCCACGCTGGATGCCATGCTGGCCCTGCTGGATGCGCACCCGGAGATCGGCGTCGCCGGGCCGACATT
>CAZGIX010000204.1:0-8305 GCA_964525785.1 uncultured Anaerolineaceae bacterium | reverse complement strand
TCCCGCCCACGAAGCCAATCAAGGGTGTGTTTATCATCAACAAGAAATATCTGAACCTGCTGATCGAAAAAAGGAAAGCCCCAGTAGAGATCGCCGCTAAGGTATGGGAAGCCAGAGGCGATATTGAGGCGATTCTGTTCTAACCCCCAAGGCTCATTACTACAGACAGTATCATGGAAACAGTTTATTACAGTATGATCACTGTGATATCCCCGCTAACTATTGTAAAGCAATAACGGGGTGATTGGCGCGAGTAACACCCATAGCGTTTCTTTGACGCGAGTGACACCTGTGGGATTTTGCCGGTAGGCCGTCTAATTTGCGCCTGTGGCAGGTGCCATTGATGCCAAAATCTGTGCAGACTGCACCACAAGAGAGCTTAAGTCCAGCTCTTATGGGTGTCAATAGCGCCAATGGTACACTGTATAGGAGTAAATATTTATGGCTCACAACAACCAACTAGAGACGTCAGCCCTCATCTCTAGAGCGGCTTACATTCATTGATTTTTCGTCGCCGTGTTCACTTCAGGTGTGATCCAACGTCATATAATAACCTCGTGACTACCGGACGGGGGTGTTTTTAGGGGGAGATCCAGAAGAAAAGATGTTGTTTACGGCAATAATATGCTCTATACTGGAATCAATGCTTGGGGTTTATACTGAAACCAAGATAGACAAACCCCGATTATGCAGATAATTAGCAGTAATCCAGACCTGTACACGCGATAAATGGATATTTTGATGTAGAAGAACTTGGACGGCCAGCAAACTGCGAATGAGTGAATATGAGCACGCCCATTGAAACGATCAAGCTTCATCAAGTTACGGCCATCTTTATCATCACTTTCGCGATCACCTGGAGCTGGGGTTCTCATATGGCGCCGTCATGAAGCAAGGCCAGTTCTTGCTTGCTCCACTGGGATTTGTGGCAACCTCTGGCCCTGCGCCGGTGTGGAAAATATGACGGCATGCTGAGGCGCGAGGTGGGTGAAGCGCTGAACCTGCGCCAGCTATTTTGCAGAATCAACCCTGTCAGCAGCAAACCCGGGAGGCTCGCTCTCAACCTTCGATAACGTTCAGAATTATCGTCTTTCGGGACAGGCCAGAGGGCGTATTTTATTCCCAAAATCGTATCGGATAAGCTTTTTCCGGTGGGTGAAAATCCCCTAAAATATCCAACTAATGGAATCGGATTACTTTTATCCCCTGATCGGTGTACTGGCTAGCCTGCTATGGGCCTACGTCAGCTTCCGTTACTTCCTCTACTACCGAGGCATGATAGTCACCGGAGTGGGTAATCAGGATAAAAACAGGCGTCTTATCAGGAGGGCACAGGTCTTCTTGCTGGTCTCAAGCCTGGCTTTTATCGGTTTGTTGGTCAACCTTTTCAATCTGTCGAGGACTGCCATACCGCCGCCTGCCACCGCCACACTAGCCCCGGGCGAGAGGGCGGGCCAGCCATCGCCCACCCCCAGACCCTTCTCGCCGCTTGTGCCCACCTCGTCTCTGGAAAGTTCGCCGACGCCCGAGGTCGTTCCTGGCGTAGGTTTCGCCCGCATTGGGAACACCAACGGTTTTGGCGTAAACGTGCGCTCTGAGCCAGGATTAGAATACGAGATGCTCACCCAACTATCCGATGGCAGCCGGGTCGAGCTCACCAGCGAGGCGCAGTCTGCCGATGGGTTTACCTGGCAGCGCGTTCGCCTAGAGGACGGTCAACTGGGCTGGATCGCAGATAATTTCTTAATTCCTGAGCCTTGAATCGAGCTCCCCTGTAGGTTAAGATCACCGCACCTTGTTGATTTGAACCACTGGGTGGTATTTTGGTCTTTCTTGATGATCTCGTTCACTCGTAGGTGTTGGCCCATAAGTCCGTACACAGCACTTTGGGGGTACAGGCTCCATTCAGTGGAGCAGAAATCGCGCAGATTCCCACAACGACTCATTATGATACAATGCCCTCATGAAAGACATCACCAAAGCCTCTCGCGTCAACGCTGCCCTCCAGGTCATCCAGCACATGAATGATGGCATGACTGTAGTCGAGGCTTGTCGAGCTATTGGGATGCCACCAAAACTGCTGGAGACAAATGAATGCATCTTGAACACCTTTGTGACTTAGAGCTCACCTACCGCCAATTGGCGACCCTGGGCACCGCCTTTGTGCTAGTCCGACCCTACAATACAGAAGAAGGTACAGGCTATGGCGAAGGTGATGGAAAAGCCTTTGGCCCGAAATTGAACGGCACGGTCCGTTGGGTCAATCACCCTCATCGGCGTAGTGATGAGACCATGTTGCCAGATGCCCATGGTGTAATACTAGCCGATGATGGGGCAATCCTGTTGTTTCATCTCAAAGGTCGCACTACCTTCGTGGGTGACCAAGGGCGGCAATTGCTGCTCATGCTCTTTGAGACCGAAGCCGAGCAGTATAAATGGATGAATACGGCTCTATGCGTGCTGGAAGGAGTAATCGAAGCCCCTCTGATGCGAGCACGGGTCTATGTTTGCATCCAGGAATTGGTATAAAGTACGTGCACTCTTTGGCATCGTCACGGGCTGCTCACTACTCGTAACCGCGCCTGGCTAGCACACGCTTGCAGCCGACTCACTGCACTCCGCTACATTTGTGGTTGCACGTGCCTTTGAGACCTGGATATTTTCAAGCTAATTCACTGCCAGAAATGGTACAACACCATCATGAAAGCCCTCGCAAAAGCCTCGCGAGTCAATAAATCTCTCCAGGTTATCCGGCGATTGGCACAGCAGCGCAAAGAAACCGATGCGAACCTGGCTTTTATGTCGGATGATCCAGGTCATGGTATGCCTCTCGGTAAGGTATATTCTCCAGCAGTGCAGCGAGCAGCTCGAATGCCAGCAACCCAACAGCCAAGAGGATATACAACCAGATCCCCCACAAATGGGCTGGGTGGAAAACTTCTGCGGATAACGCCACAAGCAACCCTAGAGCAGCAGCTAACCCCCAGGCAATTACATAGAAAGTTCTACGCCTCATGTTGGATCCGGATCGCACCAGGAGCAGCGTGCTGATAAAAGGCAAAAAAAACAAGCCGAGGAAAAAGAGAGCAAACATGGAATGTCGGCCTAGATCGGATAAAACAAGTTCCCCGGAAAGAAATTGCATAATCCCCGCTGGGAACCCTATAATAGAGATAAGAAGATAAAAGGCGCCTGATTCCCGTCCTACACAGTTGCCGTTCTCCAGCAGGAGAAAAGGAGGTTGACACCACTCGGCAGGCGGGACGCCATCATGAGCGTATCCCCAAGGGCCCAAAATAGTGATTATCAGTAGTGCCAATACGGCAATACGGACCCAGTTCTTATGCTGAATTATCCAGGCCATGGTTTTCCTCCTTTGATATGTCCAGAGGCGAATAGGAAACGGCTCTTTTTTAGTATAGATCTTTTACCTGTCGAATACAACTGACAAATTCTCAGGAATAGCCTCAATGGGACTAAAATAGGGTTGCCAATCCACCCTAGCTGGGCTCGAAAATACCAAGGTTTGCTAGAATCAGGTGCGGAATGTAGGTAACAAGCCTTTCTCTGGACATTATGCAGTTGGATAGAATTTGCAAACAGCGCATCTGCCAAAGTCACGCAAAATGCACATGGTGGTTGTCCACAACGTGCTGAACTATAGGTGCATTTACACCAAAACCATTGGGAAATCGATGCAATAAAAACGCCAAGCCCACGATCTCGCGTTCTTGTTTAGTAGGATGGCTCAATGAATAGGGAAGCAGAGTCACCTTTCCTTGCTTCACCGCTGGTGCAGATGTGGTGCAGATTACCTGGCAAGCGGTGGAATTAGTGGATTTCACGGATTCGACAACCCCCATATATGGTGATCACAAGCCAAATACCGCCATATACGGGTATCAAATCCATAATTTGGACGTCTTCGGATCAGACGGTTGTGAGTTCGAATCTCGCCGGGAGCGCCTAATATGGTGATTTGGCCTGCTCGCTGAGCAGGCTTTTGTTTTCGGGAGAATTAGGCACCTATGCTCCGTCAGACCACATCATGCAGTAGTTCTTTGTGGGTCGAGGTTATTGTCTATAATCTTTATGACAATTAGGTGATTTTTGTAACGCTATGTGTCTGTAACATAAGCGGTGGGTTCTATTTTTCGTGGGACAAACTGCCCGCATTTGGTGTAGAAACCGGAAGCAAAGTGGGGCATTGACCCCATACTCCCCGCCAATTTTCTGGGCTAAGTGGAGTTTAAAAACTCACCAACCGTGTATGTTACAGACACCTCAACAAGTGGTTATTGTATTTTCTCAATGCTACTATATAATGTAAATGTACATGTCGGTGTAGGTGGGCTTTTTACATTATTACATATTATTCAGACGACATGAAGCTGCATTACGGGTCGTTGACGATATGTCAACGGTATTTTTGTTATACCGTTAGTTACAGATCCCTTATGGGTATATTTACTGGGGTTTTGCTTTCAGATATACATGCTTGATTGAAATAGGTATTTTTATTAATCAATGGCCTATTCAGAAGGTACCCGATGGTTATGCATCAGACAATTGCAATCATGGAGAAAAAGCAGGAAGACACGATTGGCAGACAGGTTCAAATGCCAGTAATCTCAATTCGTAGTCGTATTGGATGTTTTTGTCAATCGAAAAACCGACCACTTTAATCACGAAAAACCATCCACCTGGGCAGTTTGAATATTAGAAATTCACAACGAAAAAGAGTGAAGCTGCAACACTACATAAAAGTCATATCAACGGAGGGGAAAGCGATGAATGGCAAAGTCAAATTTATCATTATCACTATTCTGATGCTCGCGATTACCGCGGCCGCGATGGCCTGTGGCGGTGCCACCAGCAGCGGTGGTAACAGCAGCAACGAAGCCAGCGTCGACGAACGTAACGCGGCTGCAAGCGCGGCGGTTACCTACGAGAGCGGTGCAGGTTTCGTGGAAGCACTGGAGGGAGCGGGCGTTCCGTGTACGAACCCGTCAATCAGCCCGGTTAACACCTCTGGGGTCCACGTGGCCGACTCCTTCTCGTGTATCTATGCCAAGGACGACCTCGTCAACATGTTTGTGGCGTGGCCGTCGGAGTTGAGCAGCACCTACTTCTCAATGTACTTCGAAAATTATCAGAAGGCCCAGGCCGGGTTCGGCTCAGAGCAGTTGATCCTCAAGGGGAACCTCTGGTTCGCTGTAGCAAGCACTGACCAAAGGCTGTTCGACATCCAAGATGCGCTCGGAGGCCAGCTAGCAGAACCTATCATCGTACCGACAGCAACTGATACGCAAACAATCGCGCCAACAGTAGAATCCAAGCCAATAGATATTACAGGTATCTATACGCTAAGAGGAACAAACTTTGACGGCTCAGCATACGCAGGCGAAGTTACGATTACCAAATCAGATAACACATACAATATTATCTGGAGCATCGGTAAACAACAGTCCCAGACTGGAACAGGCACGTTCGATGGAACACAACTGATTGCACGCTGGCAGGAAGGGAAAAACAGCGGCGATGCTATTTATGCACTACAACCAGACGGGTCATTAATTGGAATTTGGACTCAGGATGGTCATGACGGCCAAGGTACGGAGACGCTCATTCCAAAGAGGTAACTTATTCTACTAACTCTTAATCTGGTCTTCGGCTGTGAGGCGTCAGAATAAACTGCCCAACACCGGCTGCAGCGGACAGCGGCTATGCCGCTCGCGAGCAGGCGCGATTTGCCAGAAATGGTGCATAATTGAGTAGGAGTCTCGCCAGTCCCGCCGCTGCCGCTGAGCCAAACCGTTGGGCAGCGGCAGGCCGCTCGATCTTGAGCGGCGACCTCAACTGAAGTAGCTAAGTTCACAAAGGAGTCCAAAGTGCATCGACCCGCATCTGTCTGGTACCTCGCCGTCATCCTCATTGTCCTCGCACTTGGTGGCCTTGCAGGTGCCTACGGCTTTCTGTCCGATCCGTCAGGTGTGGGCATGGGCATGGCAGGTCAGCTCGACCGACTGCCAGTCCCCGACTTCACCCTCCCCGGCGTCTTCCTGTTTGTGGCCATGTTCCTCTTCCCTCTCTTCTTGGTCTACGGATTGCTCGCGCGCCCGGAATGGCGAACGGCTGCAAAACTCGAGGCCTGGGCCAAGGCACATTGGGCGTGGGTGGGATCGCTTCTCCTGGGGACCGGTTTGGCCCTGTGGTTGATCATCCAGGCGTTCTACATAGGGTTCTCGTGGCCAATCCAGTGGTTCACGGCTTTCTTGGATGCGAGCATCTTGGTCAGCAGCCTCGCGGCTCCAACGCGCAAACACTTCCGCAAGCCATAGTCTTGCCACCGGACCGAGATAGCCGCTGCCCAACAACTCGCTGAAGCTGACCCGGCGGGCTGGTGCTTGATTGGTGCTTGCTCGGCCCGCCAGCTTGCCGCACAATCCTGCTGAGGTTGCCTGCTTCCGCCCTGCCGCTAAGCCTTGCCGTTAGGCGGGCCAGTGAAACAGTGTTAGAATGAAGGCGTTCATCCCAGCAGCCACCCACGATGAAGCTCCGGGACATCATCAAGCTCACCGAGGAAAACGGCTGGTTCCTCGCCACCACGCGAGGAAGTCATCGCCAATTCAAGCACTCATCCAAGCCTGGGCGGGTCACCATTGCAGGTCATCCCCGAGATGACCTTGCCCGCCCGGACCCGCATGTAGGGTAGCGTCTTGCCCAGACGTCAGAAAGAGGTACCTATGGAAGGCCAAGCGACCGTCTACAAGATCGGGTTCTGGTCAGCAGTTCTCGCATCAGTCTTCAGCATTGCCTACGACATTGGGCAGCTTGCTGAATGGTTCGGTCTCATGGGGTCAGGCGGCGGTGCGGAGAACGACAGTACCTGGTATGGCCTGGTGGTCCTCCTCGTCCCTTCCCTTCTTCTTGGGATCTCGTTTGTGGTCATGATGGGAAGCGTCCACCGGCAGGCGCCCTCAGACAGAAGAATCTGGAGTCAAACAGGACTCTCGTTTGCGATCATGTATGGCACGCTGATCTGCATGAACTACTTCGTCCAACTCACTCTCGTTGCCCCGGCCCTCTACCGAGGGGATGTCAGCGCCAATATCAGCCCTTTCCTATTCAATGTCTTCAACTCATTTACGTATTCAGTTGACCTCCTTGGATACAGCTTTATGAGTTTGGCGACCCTCTTTGCTGCTTTCGTCTTTATCGGACCAGGGTTAGAAAAGACGGTCCGGTGGTTCCTAATCGCAAATGGCCTCATCTTGCCCTTCATCGCCCTGCAGACCTTCTATCATCCTTTGATATGGGTCGCCTCTCTGTGGGCAGTCACCCTGCCGGGCGCGACGATTTCTCTTGCCGTGCTGTTCAGAAGGAAGTTGCAGGGACTGTAGCAAAGTTACCGGAGCCACGGTGCAATATGGATGGCCAGACTGAACGTCGTCGGAGCAGTACCAGCCGAAAGCGAACGCGGTGCGGCGCTCTAACAAGCGGATCGATCAGACTCGCTTCGCTCGCAGCTCATCCGCCCAACGTTAACTGGTTATACACACAAACTGAATTATCCGTGGTTGCGCGCTTCAAGCCAAACGCTATCCCCTTCTCCGCGTTTCCCTGCCTGTAAATCAGCAAGATTGGTTAGGGAAACAACCAATGATCTATTCCCCAGGCAGTAATTGATATCGCTGCGGATATTGCGCATGCCGGAGCGGTTGTCGCACACGAAGAACAACCTTTCACCGCTTAGAAGCTCATGCTTTTTGCCTTGGGACACAACCGCTTAGCGTGCCCTGTTTGCCCACATATCTGACAAGGAACCTTAGGCAGTGACCTACTTCTATCGCGCAGCCAACCGTAAAGCCACGCATACAGGCGATAGAGTGGGTATAGAATATACCGGCGTACCACTCGCATAATCAATTCTGCTTCCCTTCGTCTCTGCTGGCGGCAATTGAAACCTCATAGTGCTGTTTCCACCGGTGGATAGAACTCCTTTTGGAAATCAGAACCACACAAGGCAATCAGTTCGTTTATATAGTCACTCGCGTACTCATCCGTTAGGGATCCTTCTTTCCGGATCGTGGCAAGCACATATCTCAGCGGCCGGTGCCTTAATCCTGCTTTGATCCCCGCCCTAATATTATCTTGCCAGAGCTCCTCATATCGCCCTCGTGTGATTCTCCATTCCCGATAACAGAAGAACCAATACTCTTCTAGTGGCCCCCAGACTGCCTTATCTGCGCGATCTGGAGTCCAAGTTTCATCCCGATAGCGTGTGTCCATCTTCGCCCGGACA
>CAZGIX010000203.1:0-8470 GCA_964525785.1 uncultured Anaerolineaceae bacterium | reverse complement strand
CTTTGACGCTTATCGTCACAGCCCACACCACTCGGCTTTGCAAGGACGCTCACCCCTAGAAATGCACTCGACTAGCCCCGTTCGACATCTACCGGCCGGGTTTCGACCGCCTGCGAAATTGCCGCTTACGGTGGGCAAAGTGCATTTCATCCGTGTAGTCAGCCAAGAGCGCCAGATCATGCTCCTCAATCAGCGATGGGAGGTCCTTGCAGCAAAGCCCGACGAGGGCGTATGGGCTACCCTGCAGTTTTCAGTTCAGGGAGCCAGGCTGCGTATCTATGATGCTGCTCCAGATGCCCAACGGAGAGCTTGCCTGGCTGAGTATCCCTTCCCTCTCAAGGAACCCGTGCAGCCACTCCGCCCCGAATTCCAACAACAGGGGAGGGGTCCCAAGCCCTCTTGGGCTGCGACCACCCTGGGCTGGATCGCCAGAGCCGTCAGCCAGTGGGTTTCTACGATGTTATGAAGGATGACAAGTAGGTTCTAAACCCTGCCAGGCAATGCAAGCCGCGCCGACCAGGGTGGCCTGCTCTCCCAACTGGGCCGGTAGGATAGGCGTTTCGGCCAGTGAAGGCAGAACACTGTCGCTCACTACTTGGCGTACCCGGTCAAAATACGGATCACCAAGGTTGGCTATGCCGCCACCCACCACCACCAACTCGGGGTCGAACAAGTTGATCAGGGTCGTGATACCAACCCCCAGGTATTCTGCTCCGCGTAAAATAGCGCCCCAGGCATCAGCATCACCGGAATAAGCCAAAGCGGCGATCTGCTTGACTCCTAATTGGTCTGGGGAAATGCCAATATTCTCAACGACCTCAGAGGGAGCAGCTTGCAAATATTCAGCGACGATCCCCTGAGAGGAAGCATACGCCTCCAGACAGCCGTAGCGACCGCAGGGGCACTGCCGCTGCCCCCGAAAATCGATGTGGATGTGCCCTATCCCACCGGCAATACCATGGGCACCATGATAGATACGCCCGCCGATGATGATACCACCCCCGACGCCTGTTCCGACAGTGAGCCCAATCATGTGACGGCAGCCACGCCCGGCGCCGAAGACAGATTCTCCCAGCGCCATGACATTGGCATCGTTCTCTACAAATACAGGCAGTCCGCAAGCCCGCTCCAGGTGGTCCTTGACCGGCATACCAGTCCAGCCTGGGAGAGCGGTGGTAGCAAAAGAGATCACACCTGTCTCAGGGGCTACCTGTCCGGCGGTGCCTACGCCTACGGCGACAGGGATCATACATTCACCAGGCGCTTTACCGATCTGGATCAGCTCGTCAATCAGGTTCTGCACGCGCTGGATGACCGCTTGCCCACCTTGCTTCGCTTCGGTGGGCAGGTTCACAAGGGCATGCGTGCGACCATCCGGGGTGACCAGGGCAGCCGCGATCTTGGTGCCGCCAATGTCGATGGCTACGACCGGAGTGTCAGATACCATGACCGCCACCTTCGCTATTAACCGTGTGTGGTGGCAATCTTTGACCGGCTCTTTGCAGGGCATGGACGGTTTGCATTTCATCTGGTCCGGCTATATTGGCACTTACAAATACGGGTGGTTGGACCCCCATGTGCGCCAGGAGAGCGATGGTCTCGACAACCACGGCGTTAAGCACTGCGGCGCCTACCACGGTGGAGGTGGCGCCGGAGCGAATGCCCAACTCCTGGAAGACCAGGCAAGCATCGCCAGATTGGCCAAGATTATCCAAAACGACATCGGCTGATTCGAAGAGGTGAAGCCCAGATGTGTGACGGGATGTCAGCGTATGAGAATACTGGACAGCGGTGAGGGCGATCACTGTGAGTCCCAGGCCACGAGCACGGCTAGCGACTTCAATCGGCAGCCCATTACGGCCAGAATTGGAGATGATGAACATTACATCTCCCGGTTGCAGTGGCTGTCCGGACAGGACTTCATCTGCCAGGTCAGCGCGCCGCTCGAGAAGGGTAGCCTGGATCATATCTTCATGCAGCATCAGCCGGGGAAGGAGGATGGCGTTGACCGGCATCAGTCCGCCCGCCCGTCCATAAAGCTCTTCCACCAACATATGAGAGTGCCCGGTGCCAAAGACATGCAGCAAACCCCCGTTGACGAGGCAATGTGCGATTGTTTTCGCCGCCTGCCGTATGGCATCCATTTGACCGAGGATCGCTTGTTCAAGCAAGCTATTTATCGCATTATAGTAAGAGACAGAAGGGTTATCGATGGTCATTTCTTCACCATAGCTGTTTGGATGTATAGGTACCTGATGGAGCGTGATAGGCGCGCACGCGCTGCATCAGGCGGTTGGCTTCGTTAACGGTATCGATGCCTTTGCGCACCATATACATCACTCCACCCGGTAGAGTGTGTTGGTCCAATCCGTCTATAAACTCGCCTCCCAGGCAGTCGACCTGAAGAGGCAAGTCGCCGGTCATCTCGCGTATTTTTGATAACAGATCAAATCCGCGCGGAGCCGCGGGGTCGTCATAGATGCCGATACCGACCACGCCTCTCAACTGGACAAGTAGAGGAATCAAATGTGTGGCAGACGAGTGTAGGTGAATCCAACCACCACCAAAGTGGTCGATGGTCTGCTGTAGATATGGAGCACCAAATTCATCAAATACGGCCGGAGAGCACTGCCCATAAGTGTCTACCGACATCCAGGGTGTTGCCCCAGGTAGCCAGATGCGGAACATAGAAAAAACTCCACCGGAAAAATTCAACGCAGGGGCGATAATCTGGCGCTGCATCTCAATCAGGCGTATATTGAACTCCACCGAGAACTGCAGCAATCGATGGAGTTCGTGTGGGTGGTCGTACACGTCCAGATATACGCTACCTCCCCGCAGCACCTCAACCAGGTTTAACCCATCCATCGGCTCGGTCTCGCATAGGGCGAACTTCCCACGGGCAATATCTAAAAAGTGTCTGCAAGCTTCACTCTGGCGCAGGATCCATTCGTTGTTTTCATCGTAATGCAAGTCGCCAAGCTGGTCGTACCTCTCGAGCAAGGGATAGCTCCAGCCAGGTCCGCTTTGAAAGTTGACCTTTGCCCCCAAGAAGCCCCCAAAGGCCGCACTACCAAAGCTGACCCGAGCTACTGGTATCAAGTCATCCTCTACCTGCCGCCGTACACGGTAGTTTCCTTCCCAGGCAGCAGCCATGCGCTCGAAATCGGGGCAATGCTGCAGCGGGTCATCGAAGGGTAGCTCGGTTGGGTCCAGGCGAGCCAGGATACCGTCGCTCAACTGACGCCCCCATAACTTTCTGTGGCGCTCGACAATATCGGCAAGTCCAGGCTTATATTCTAAGTCCATCTCTGTCGGGGGATATTCACCCATAGTGCCCCAATTCTTTGGCGGCGCGCACCATGGCTTGAATATTCTCTGGGGGAGTATCGCGCGGCACCTCACAGCCGGAGCTTAGAATGAAGCGGCTCTGCCAGGAGCCATCCGAGGCATGGATAGCTTGCTCAATGGCTGCACGGCTGGCGTTATAGACATCTTCGGCGCTGCCCATAAATAATACTCCGGAGGGTTCAATATTTCCCTGCAGGCAGACGCGCCCACCAGTTTTTTTTCGGTAAAAGGCGATATCATGCTGGTAATCGACTTCCAATCCCTGGGCGCCGGTACCGACCATCTCATCGATAATGTGGGCGGTGTTGCCGCAGATATGCAGAAAAACCGGTATCTCCAAATCGGATAAGGATTGGATCACCTGCTTCTCAAAGGGAGCGGCAAAGCGGGTGAACTGCTTGGGGTTAAGCAGCCCGGCTGTGGAATCGCCAAAGGTCAGGGCATGGCAACCAGCCCGCCCACAGGCGCGGGCAAACTTGATCACTGTATCTGTGCAGATCTCCAACAGGTCGAAAACAAACTGGGGATCGTCATACATGTCGATCATTAATGTCTCGATACCGCGTACCGCAGTCGCCAAAGAGAAAGGTCCCTGGTCGAAATTGGTTTTTAGATAGCACTGATCGCCGACAGCTTGAGCGGCGCGGCGAGTAGCTTCGACTTTATAGTTCATGCGACCTTCAGTGCCATCCTCGGGACGGTGCAACCGGCTTAGATCCTTGCTGTTCGCTAGCACGCGCGTAGCAGCGGTGGGTGCCTGGTCCGGGAAGAACTGGATCTGGCATCCTAATACAGAAGGTAGGATCCAGTTATCGCTAGTCACGTGGAAGCCGTCATAACCATACGTACGCCAGCAATTGACCTGGGTGCTCACCAACAGATCCGGATCCTGGGCATAAAGGTCGTAGCGAACGTTGGCAATGCGCATGGAATGGTGAATGATCAGCGGGATGACCGGCACACGGTCAGGGATTTCGCCAGCGACTGCCCTGCGGACGCGCTCGACGGAATTGAGCTCTTTCATAACCTTCTTTACCTCTAGGCGTTCTGTCCGAAATCTCTGGCAGCGCGCGCCATGGCATCCACATGTTCGGGGGGCGTGTCACGGCCGAGTGCGCAACCACTGCTCAGTATGAAACCTGGCTTACCTTTCATCGCTTCGATTGCCTGCCGGGAGAGATCATAGGCTCCGGTTTCTTTACCACGTACCAGATCGGTGGTGTTCAAATTGCCTTTGATAGAGATTCGGTCGGCAATGCGCTGGCGAGCATCTACAAGCGCTACAGGCCAATCGGCTTCCAGGCAGTCGGCACGCGAATCCGGGATCAGATCCAGGATGGGGTAGATTTTCCCACAAATATGGAGCACGCTTGGGACGCCCACCTCCCGGATTTTATCAACCACAATTTGTTCATAAGGCAATACAAATTCTTTGTAAGTGTGTGCGCCGATCAGGCTGGAGGAAGCAAAACCCTCTCCAATCCAGATACAGCCCGGATCGTACTGGGCCATCTCTTCAACCCAGAGTAGGGCAAATGGGAGACGCTTCTTGATCGCACGATGCAGCCCTTCAGGGTCCTCAATAGTAGCCTCCATAACGCGGGTGAGACCCAGCATAAAAGCCACCTGGGAAAATGGACCGGTCAAGCCGCAACTGAATAAGTAGCGCTTGCGCATGTACTCGGGTATGGCACGAAGGGTCTGGATGATGCCTGGTTTAAACGGGTCATCTACCTCCAGGCGGGGATCATCAAAGGATGTTATCTCTGTCTCAAGCACACTGCCCACATCGTTGAAAGGGACCATCCAAGTCATCCCCCCAGTGGTCTTCACCAGGTATTCGTCTTTCGTCTTGCTAACTTCCTTGATAATCTCGTCTGTCAGGCAGAGGTTAATGGAAACGCCATCGATATCTGGGTGGCGCTCCAACGATGCCACCAGACCCTGGGCGTAGATTTTAGGGTCGAGAAAACACTGAGACACAGGCACACCGGCGCGGGGCGCGGCGTAGGAATTATCAATAAAAGGGACACATGGCACACGATCCGTCGGCCGGCGGTACATAGCTTCTATTGCCCGTTGCCGCGGTGTCATCGTAGCAAATTGGGTCATTCTGTCAGCCTCCACTCTACCTTTACATCAATCGCTGTTCGGTTTTTGGGTTGAAGAAGTGAATCTGCATGGGAGGGATGAAAAGACTCACATTCTCGCCATGTTGGAAGTTGGTACCTTTTTCCTGTTTTAAGACTAGTTTCTGGCTTCCCACTGTGGTGTGCAGAATGGTTTCAGCCCCCAGCTGCTCCATTAGCTCGACCTGCACACCAATACTATTGTCCGCAGTGCTCAAGGAGATATCTTCGGGACGGATTCCCAGCACAACCTCCGCAGGCCAATCTGCCTTGATAATCCCGGCTGGTAGATCGATGGTGAATTCATCATTGGCGGTGAAGCGGTATCCGCCATCATTGCTTGCCAGGTGTCCACTGATGAAATTTATGGATGGGCTGCCAATAAAGCGGGCTACAAACATGTTCTCCGGTTGTTCGTAAACGTGTAAAGGTGTCCCTACTTGCTGGATGACGCCGGCTAAAAAGACAGCCAGGCGGTCGCTCATTGTCATTGCTTCTGCCTGGTCGTGTGTTACATACACAACCGTACTACCAAGTCGGTTGAACAATAGGCGCAGATCAGCGCGCATTTGTATCCTCAGGATAGCATCTAGATTGCTGAGTGGTTCATCTAGCAAGAACACATCCGGATGGCGTACAATCGCCCTGCCCAGCGCAACTCGCTGGCGCTGCCCGCCGCTAAGCTGGGCAGGCTTGCGAGAGAGTAGTTCGGTAATGCTCAGCAACTCAGCAGCTTCTTTCACGCGAGCTTGAATCTCTGCATCGGGACGCTTCTGGATGCGTAGTCCGAAGGCGATATTTTCGAATACCTTCATATGGGGGTAGAGAGCATAGCTCTGAAAGACCATGGCGATATTGCGATCACCGGGTGGAACATCATTAACCACATGATCTCCAATAGAGAGTTCGCCTTCATCCGGCTCTTCCAGGCCTGCCAGCAAGTTTAATGTAGTTGACTTACCACAGCCGCTGGGGCCAACCAGGGTCATAAATTCCTGATCAGCAATATCCAGACTCAGGTCATTTACGGCAATCATATTTCCGAAACGCTTGGTTACATGATCAAATTTTACATTTGCCATGGCATAATTCCTCCGTTCATTCCTTAACCGCGCCCAGGGTTAGGCCACGGATCAGGTATCGTTGTGAGATCCAGGCTAACACGATGACGGGTACGACCAGCATGGTTCCCAATGCAGACATCGTTCCCCAATCGAGCCCTTTATCAGTGATGAATCCTGCGATAACCACCGGAACGGTTTTAGCTTTCAATGAGGTTAAGATGACGGCAAATAAGAACTCGTTCCACCCTAGTATGAAGGATAGAATTGTGGTGGCTATCAGACCTGGCGCCGCTAGAGGCAGCACAATCTTTGTAAAACGCTGCCACATAGTTGTGCCGTCTACTATTGCTGCCTTCTCCATATCGATGGGGATACCCTGGAAAAAGCCTAGCATCAACCAGACTACAAAAGGCAGGTTAAAGCTTGTGTAGGTGA
Organism: uncultured Anaerolineaceae bacterium; assembly: GCA_964525785.1. GTDB lineage: Bacteria > Chloroflexota > Anaerolineae > Anaerolineales > UBA4823 > JAQBDA01. Next base: position 1,491 of record CAZGIX010000203.1, on the reverse strand, counting down.
TGATCAATGCCAGGTGTTTATCCAGCAGCCCAAGCCTTTGGATCAGCACGAAATACGGGACAGCGGTAGCGACTGCCGGGTACATGCGAGTGATCAGGATCCATATAGCCAGGACGGAATTCAGATGGAAGGGAAACTTTACACGTGCAAGGGCGTAAGCCGCTGCAGATCCAAGAGTAACGGCTAAGAAGGTCGAGGCTGAGGCAATGATCAGGGTATTCAGAAAGAAACGGCCAATAAAGGGGATTTTCATTACATCCTGATAATTTCCGAGGGTGGGCTGGGTCGGGAAGAAGACTGGCGGCCAGGTCAGGAATTCAACCGGTTGTTTGAAGGTTGTCAGGATCAGCCAAATAAATGGTATCAGCATGATCAAAACAACCACGATCGTGAGAACATTCCCTACCCAATGCAATATCGAGCGACGCCATCGATAGTAACTCCGGCTGCGCAGGCGAGGGCGGGCTGGTTCAATCACTCCAGCTTGGGTTGTCATTGGAATACCTCCTCTATGCAGGTTTAGAACCGTTCGGAGCGCTGTCGTTCACGGATGAAGTAATATGTGATAATGAACATGAGAGCGATAAAAATCCACGAGATTGTGGAGGCGTAGCCGATATTGAAATATTTCAAGCCCGTCTCGTAAATGAAAAAGCTCAATAGCTTTGTTGAATTGCCAGGACCGCCATAAGTCATCACATAAATCGTGTCGACCACCTTAAAAGCATCCAAAAAGCGCAATAAGCCAACCACCAGGATCACCGACTTCATCATGGGGAGGCTGACTCGCCAGAATGTTTGCCAGGCGGAGGCCCCATCGACACGTGCTGCCTTTTGTAAGTCAACCGGTAGAGAAGTCAAACCGGCGACAAAGCATAGAGTAACGAACGGTGTCCATTCCCATATGTCGGTGATCATCACCGCCCATAAGGCCAGATCTGGATCGCCCAACCATAGCAGCTTTTTGGGGTCGGCGCCAAACAGGCTGAGGATATAATTGAACAACCCAAAATCCGGGTTGAAAAGCATGCGCCACAGGATTCCGACCACGACGGGCGTCATGACCATCGGGATCAGCAGTAAGGAGCGCACTACCCGGACGCCTCGCATCTCCCGGGTGACCAGAAGAGCGATTGCCATCCCCAGGACGATTTCAATGAGGACGGTTACCACTACAAAGGTCAGCGTAACCCACAGGCTGTTGTGGAACTCTACGTCTTTTGCGGCGTGGGTGAAATTATCCAGACCAATAAATTTTTTCTCAGGTGAGATTTTCAAATCCCAGCGATACACGGTCAATACCAGAGCGTATATCAATGGATATAGGGAGGTAAAAACCAGGAATGCAACAGCAGGTAGCAGGAACAAACCACCGGTTGTCCATTCACTGATATGGCGTTTGGAAAAGCGTCTGCGTTTTGCGGCAGGCGGGGATTCACTTGCAAGCGGTGGGTCTATATCAGTTGAGTCCATAGAAAACTCCCACGGGGG
>CAZGIX010000202.1:5968-8509 GCA_964525785.1 uncultured Anaerolineaceae bacterium | reverse complement strand
ATTTGTGTCATGTCGCGTGAAGGCGCGGCAATCGAGACCCTGCTGGCTGCCGATATCCTTGTGCCGGATATCTACGCCGCAGTGGACCTGCTGGAAAAACCTCTACGTGTTGTTGCCACCCTGCGAAAATGAATCTACCTCAAGCGGAACTCATCCCCGACGATCCAAAACAGCTCCCGCCTGCCCGGCGCAGGCGTGCCCGGCGCCTGCTGGCGCCGCTGGATGCTGACGAACGCACCGCCTTACTCGATGAAATCGCTCACCGGGCTTCGCCTTCGTTCGATTTCTTTCTATTTTCGCTGCTGGCAGGTGCAGTTTTGGGATTGGGCTTGCTCCTGGACCTGCCTGCCCTGCTGCTATTGGGCTCGCTGCTCGCCCCGCTGATGGCGCCTGTGATTGGGCTGTCAATGGGCGCTGTGACCGGCTCCATGCGTTTCTTCTTGCGCAGCCTGGTTGGAATAATAATCGGCAGTCTGTTGGTGTTTGCTGCCGGACTGGGGAGCGGCTATCTGGCGCGCTCCGGCCTGCTGGCGGACTCTACGACTGGCTTTTTCCAGGCATATGCACATGCCCAGTTGAGCTGGCCCAATTTCCTCGTCCTGGCGGTGGGGGCAATCTTTACCGCCGCATCGATGCTGCGTGACGGGCAGCGATCGGCAGTTCCCAGTGTGGCCCTGGCTTACAGCCTGTATATTCCCCTGGTGGCGGCAGGCTTCGGCGTTGCCAGCGGCGCGCCCAACCTCTGGCCGGATGGATTGGTGGTGTACACGATTCACCTGGCATGGGCAGCACTGCTGGGCGCCATCACTCTGGTGGTCTTCGGCTACCGTCCATTGACAATCTTCGGCTATACCTTCGGGGGCGCACTCACCTTGCTGGGCATTATCCTGTTGGTGGGCCTCAGCAGCACCGGTATCGTGATCGGCGGTCGTATTGCCCTGCCGACGCCCACCCCGACCGCCACACTCACCATTACACCCAGCCCGACCATCACCCTCACTCCGGTCCCGCCAAGCGCCACACCCACCACCACCTTCACGCAAACCCCCAGCCCGACCCCGACAGACACCCTCACCCCCACCCCTACACCGATGTTTGCCGTGGTGCGCACCGAAGACCGGACAGGCGCTCTGCTGCGTGATGAGCCAGATGGGACCGTCATCGGCAGCTTCTTCGATGGCGCCCTCCTGCAGGTGCTGCCCGGCACGATCACCCAGGATGGCGTAGTGTGGGTGCGCGTCATCGGGCCGGATGGTGCGAACGGCTGGATCGTCCAGCGTTTACTGGTTACCCCCACCCCATCGCCAAACTAGGGGCTATCTCAAAAATAGGAGGATTAGGCGTGTCTAATTACCATTTTGAGATGACTTCTAGTAGGGACAGCTGCTCGATTAATCGAGGATCAAGATAAGAGCTTACTTATCCAGGTCGGAAGGCGTAAACGCACCTGGCAGCAGCTCAGCCACGCTGGTCTCCCATACCAGGTGTCCTTCTCCGTCAGCGATCAAGACAACCGTATCCAGCCCAAATTCCGCCAGCACCTGCCGGCACGCCCCGCAGGGCGAACCCCCGTTGCTGGTGACCACCGCGATGGCCTGGAATTGGCGCTCTCCCTCCGAGATGGCCTTGAAGACCGCCACTCGTTCAGCGCAGATTGTCATCGGATAAGCGGCGTTCTCGATGTTCATCCCCTCGTAGATGCGCCCGGATGCCGTAAGCAGCGCTGCCCCTACCGCGTACGATGAATAAGGCACATAAGCCCATTGGCGGGCTGCCAGCGCGGCTTCAATCAACCGGTCGCGTGTCTCAGTCGTTAACATTGCTGACCCTTTCGTCCTCAGGTGGGGTGGATAGGGCTGCCTGGGCGCGTACTTTTCGAATGCGGCGCCCACTGACCTGCTCTACCGTTAATACGAGAGCATCCACCTGCAGGCTTTCTCCATTGGAAGGTACCCTGCCCATCCGGCTGTAGATAAAACCCGCCAGGGTATCGGCTTCGTCTTTGGGCAGGTGCTGATTGGTGACCTCGTTAAAGTCATCCAGATCTATCCTGCCCTGGAATATGTACTCATTCTCACCGACTTCTTCATACGGCAGCTCCTCGGCCTGGTCATATTCGTCCAGGATCTCGCCCAGGATCTCTTCGACGATGTCTTCCAGGGTGACTATGCCCGCAACGCCGCCATATTCGTCCACTACCACTGCCATATGGATGCGCCGGCTCTGCATCTCAGCCAGGAGCTCATCCACTTTCTTCGCTTCGGGAATGAAGTAAGCCGGTCTGAGCAACGATCGCAGAGACTCAAGCTGGCTGCCCTCTCGCCACACCTTCAACAGGTCCTTGGCGTACAACAATCCGAGGATATTGTCCACCGTCTCTTCATACACGGGCACGCGTGAATGTCCCGATTTCAATAAGGTATCCACCGCTTCAGGGAAGGGGGTCTGCACATCCAGCACGAGCATATCGATTCTGGGCACCATGATCTCGCGCGCCAGTGTGCTCCCCAGCTCGAAGATCGAGTGGATCATCTTGCGCTC
>CAZGIX010000202.1:0-5868 GCA_964525785.1 uncultured Anaerolineaceae bacterium | reverse complement strand
AGCAGCACCCCAAACCCAACAAGCAGGTTAGCCGGGTCGGTCTTCCCGATCACAAACAAAAGGATCACTCCGGCTATCGCAAAGCGCAAGATCAGGCGCATCAGGTTGAGGCTGGCTTGCGCACGCGCCGGGGACTGCAGCAGGGCGGTTGTCGTGTCAGATCGTTTACCTCCCTGCTCCTGCTGCGTGATCAGGCGCGGCAGGCTGGCGTGAAGCAAAGCCGTTTGGGCAGCTACAGTGATCAGGTTCAATATCCCCAGCAAACTCAAGCTGGCGATAAGTACGACGGGATTTGTCACAAGATCAGTCTCGTTTCCCTAATTTCTTGATTGCCCGCGCCGGAACGCCGACCACCAGGGTATCCGGGGGTACGTTTTTAGTCACCACTGAGCCCGCTCCCGTGCGCGACCCATCACCCAGCTTGACCGGCGCAACCAGCATCGTATCCGAGCCGATAAACACCCCTGCCCCAATCTCAGTAGGGTTTTTATTGACGCCATCGAAATTGCAGGTGATCGTCCCCGCCCCGATGTTTACTTCCGACCCGATGGTGGCATTTCCAATGTATGAGAAATGCCCCATTTTTGTCCCTGGACCCAGGTAGGAGTCTTTAACCTCCCCAAAGTTGCCCATATGGACACCCCGGGCGAGATGCGCGCCTTTGCGCAGGCGGGCAAATGGCCCAATATCCACCTCGTCCTCAACGGTAGCCCGGTCCAGCACCGAGAAAACGATCTGGCATTGGCTGCCGATCTGACAGGTGCGCACGATGGTGTTCGGTCCAATAGTGCAGTTCTCACCGATAATGGTCTTTCCATGCAGGTACGTGTTGGGCCAGATGACCGTATCCGTACCGATGCTGACATCCGCCTCGATATACGTCGTCTGCGGATCGACGATCGTCACCCCTGCCTCCATCCAGCTCCGGTTGACTTGCTGGCGCAGGATGGCTTCGGCTTCCGCCAGGTGGACGCGGGTATTGATGCCGATCACCTCGCAGGCCTCTTCCACCGTCAGGGCTTGCACTGGCAGCCCATCCGCGGCCGCAATGCCCACCACATCGGTCAGGAAGTATTCACCTTTAGGCGAGAGGGGGACGCGCCTCAACGCCTGCCAAAGCCAGTCAGCTTTGACGCAGTACACGCTGGTATTCAGCTCGCGGATCTTCAGCTGTTCGGCGGAAGCCTGGATTTCCTCCACGACCGCCTGCACATGACCATCAGCCGAGCGCACCACCCGCCCGAATCCACGCGGCTCATCGACGACCGCGGTCAGCATGGTGATCGGACCGGAGAAAGAACGCTGCGCTTCCACCAGCCTGGATAATGTCGCCGCGGTGAGCAAAGGCATGTCGGCGGTGATGATCAACACCAGGTCGGTGTTTCCGCTCAGCAGCGATTCCGCTTGCTGGACGGCATGACCGGTGCCTAGCTGCGGCGATTGGATCACGTAGCGGACCGCCTCGCCAAATACCTCCTGGACCGCTGCAGAAGCATGTCCAATGACCATAACGGGCTGCGCGCCGGTGACCGCTCGGGCAGTTTCAATAGAATAGCGCGCCATGGGCTTCCCCAGCAGTGGGTGCAGCACCTTGGGCAAGTTGGATTTCATGCGCGTACCCTGGCCGGCAGCCAGGATGACGGCGGTTGTTCTCATAGAGGCTCCTTCAGCTTCGATATCCGCCTGGTTAAACAACGTCAGTACGAGATAAGAATACGTACTCCAAATGGTATGTCATTCCGAGCACCGTAGGGGCGAGGAATCCCTGCTAAGTATGGCTAAAAATGGGTTATTCAGGGATTTCTCGTCGCTCCGCTCCTCGAAATGACATCTTGTTCTAAAGCAGTTGGTTATCCCGTATTCATGTTAAACAATAAATTCTCGCGATGTGAATGATCACCGCGCGAGACTCAGCAGGGTGGATGGGAATTCCAAGATGAAGATGTGGATCGTCGTCAAGCACGTACAAACCTGTTCAAAACACTAAAGCTGGGGCGCCCGGATTCGAACCAGGATATACGGATCCAAAGTCCGCTGTGCTACCATTGCACCACGCCCCAACGTAGCTGCCGGGAGATTCCGAGCGGGCTGTATTGTAACATAAGCCAACCCCGGCTGGCAATATCTTGGATCCGAAGGCAGCTACTCACTCTCCCCACCCTCGGGAGCCAGCCCCAGCCGGCGGGCTTGCTCATAAGTGATGGCTCCCTCGTCTGGGGAACCTGATGCCGTCTCTTGTTCTGCCAGTTCATCCCAAAAATCGTTCAATTCCTGGGTGCCTACCTTCTTCTCTTCCACCTGCTGGAAGACGGCATCCAGCTCAGACAGGTCCATCGCTCCCAGGTCCGCCTCTTCCACCTCAGAAGGCAGATCGACTGGCGCCGGCGCAGCTTCAGCCGGTACCACCGGAGATAGATCGATAGGCTGCGCATGTAGGTCGGCTGCCTGCCGGATCATCAGGCTGGTTACCCTTGCCGGGTCAATATCCCCACGCGTGAGAGCAAAGAGGTACAGCTTTTCCCCCGCTCCCAGCAGGTGCACCTGGTGAGCCTTGCCCTTAGACACCAGGGTATCCTCCGGCGGGTCTTCTCCAAGCTGCTTTGCCAGTGCGGCATTCGCCTTGTGCGCCGCCAACGTCGCGGCAACCAGTCTGCCACCATCCACCGCAGCAGGAACGCCCCCGGCGCGCCGCAGCACACTGCCAGCTGGATCCACCAGCATGACGCACTCCGCCCTTATGTCCGCGCGCAGGCGCTCTAGATGGTCAGCCGGCTGCCTGGCGCTTGTGTCTGCCGGAGGATGGGCTGGCTCGCTTTCTCCCACGTCCAGGCAGCGCCGGACAGCATTCTGAAACTCGAGTATATCCACCGGCTTGAAGAAGAACGCCTCCACGCCCGCCTGCGTTACCTGCTGGCGGATCTCACTATCGGTCAGTCCGGTGACCAGGATCACCTTTACCCCTGGGTTGCGCTTTCTCAAAGTCTGTACCAGTTCCAACCCGCTCATTCCTGCCAGACGCACATCAGTAACCAGCAAGGTAAAGCGCTGGCGAGTGATGACCAGCATGGCTTCCTCACCAGAGGGGACATCCACCAGGTCCAGCTCCAATCCCAGCGCCCGGATTGCCTCGCGCAGCAGCTGCCTGATATCGCGCTGGTCATCAACAATCAAGACTCGTTTTATGGGCATAATTAAAAAATTGTATCATAAAAAGAAAAGGGAGTCCTGCTGGCAGACATGTCCGCCGGGAGAACTCCCTCTGATTATGATTGCGCCTGAATTTACTCGACGCGCCAGCACGCCACCCAGTGGTCCTCGCTGACCTCGATGAACGGAGGCTCCTGTATGGAGCAGTGATCGAACGCCACCGGGCAGCGCGGGTGGAAGCGGCAGCCTTTGGGAGGGTTCAGCGGGCTGGGCACGTCTCCAGGCAGGATGATGCGCTCGCGCTTCAGGGTCGGGTCCGGGATGGGGATAGCCGACATCAGCGCCTGGGTGTATGGGTGCAGGGGATTGCGGAAAAGCTCATCCCGGTCAGCCATCTCCACCATCTTGCCCAGGTACATCACTGCCACCCGGTCGGAGATGTGCTCGACCACGCTCAAGTTGTGGGCGATAAACAGGTACGTGAGGCCAAACTCGCGCTGCAGCTCCTTCAATATATTCAGCACCTGGGATTGTATCGAAACATCCAGGGCCGACACCGGCTCATCCGCGATGATGAACTTGGGTCGCAGCGCTAAAGCGCGGGCGATGCCAATCCGCTGGCGCTGCCCACCGGAGAATTCATGCGGATAGCGGCGGGCGTGATAATCTTCCAGGCCTACTTTTCGCAGCATCTCGATAGTGGTCTCGAAGCGCTCTCGAGAGGTGCCAATGTTGTGGATCTTCAAGCCCTCTGCAACGGACTCGCCGATTGGCGTGCGCGGGTCAAGCGAAGCATAGGGGTCCTGGAAGATGATCTGCATATTACGGCGCATCTCTTTCAGCTCACGCCCTCTGAGCTTGAAAATGTCCGTCCCATCGTAAATCACTTCCCCGGCTGTCGGCTCGGTCAGGCGAAGCATAGTCCTGCCAACGGTAGTTTTCCCGCAGCCCGATTCACCCACCAGGCCTACCGTCTCGCCCTCGCGAATATTGAAGCTGATATGATCCACTGCCTGGACCCATGCCTGTACACGCTGCAGTACGCCTCCACGCACCGGGAAATACTTCACCAGATCTCTAACCTGGACCAGGTCCCACTTCTCGTTATCTTTCTTCGTGCTCAATTTCGTCAAATAATCTTGTTTCATCGGCTTATCCGTCTCTGCGTTGAGTCCACCCGATCGGTTTATTGGATCTCTGGCTGCATCGCCAGCGGAGCCTTGAATCCTTGCGGCTCGTAATTCTGGTACAGCCAGCAGCGCACGACATGGTCTGGGAGAACCGGCTGCAAATCTGGCTCTATTTCGGTGCAGATTTCCAGGCCGTGCTCGATCCGGGACCGGCAGCGCGGCGCGAACTGGCAGCCCGCCGGCAGGTTGATCAGGTTAGGCACCGAACCAGGGATAACATCCAACTCTTCTTTCACCACCCCGAGGATCGGGATCGAAGCGATCAAGCCTTGCGTGTATGGGTGCATTGGTTTTTCGAACAGCTTGTTCACCTCTGCCTGTTCGATAATCCGCCCGGCGTACATTACTGCTACCCGGTCTGCCATCTCGGCGATGACCCCCAGGTCATGTGTGATCAGGATTACCGCCGTGTTCATACGGGTGCGCAGATCGCGCATCAGGTCGAGGATCTGCGCCTGGATGGTCACATCCAGGGCCGTCGTGGGCTCATCTGCAATCAGCAGCTGGGGATTAAGCGCCAGGGCCATGGCGATCATCACGCGCTGCGCCTGCCCACCGGACATCTCGTGGGGGAAGGCGTGCGCTTTCTTCTCCGGATCTGCAATGCCGACCAGCCGCAGCAGCTCGACCGCTCTATCCCAGGCTTTCTCCTTACCCATCCTCTGGTGAATTTGCATCACTTCTGCTACCTGATCACCCACCTTGAAGACTGGGTTCAAACTCGACTGCGGTTGCTGAAATATCATCGACATGCGGTTGCCGCGCATGTGCACCATTTCGCGCTCGGGAAGATTAAGGAGATTTTTCCCTTCGAAATAGATCTCTCCTTCAACAACCTTGCCAGGGATACCGATCAGGCGCATGATGGACAGTGAGGTGACGCTCTTGCCGCACCCCGACTCGCCCACCAGACCGAGCACTTCGCCGGCATTTACGTAAAAATCGACCCCGTCGACGGCTTTAACCACGCCATCTTCGGTGAAGAAATAGGTTTTTAAGTGCTTGACTTCCAGCAGGGGTTTGCTATTGGTTTCTTCCACAGACTGCCTCTTGGAGGTGGGATCGCATTATCTTATCACGAATGTTGCCATGCAGCCTTGCCAGGTTTACGATCCTGCCAGGACTGAGATGGTTTCCGTTAGAGCTTCAAGCGTGGGTCGAGCGCATCACGCAAGCCGTCCCCGATGAAATTGAACGCCAGGGCGCACAGGAAGATGGGAAGGCCCGGCACCAACGGAAGCCAGGGACGGTCGAACATGTAAGCTTGCGTCGCAGCCAGCATATTGCCCCAGGTTGGGATCGGATCCTGGATGCCAAAACCCAGGAAGGACAGGGCTGCCTCGGTGATGATGAATCCCGCCAGCAGGAGCGAAGCCTCCACGATGATGGGGGCCATGGCATTGGGGATCATATGGTTGAAAATGATCCGATCGCTGCTCTACCGGTTGAAGAGCTCGTCGCATATCAACTTACGCCCTTCTGAGTAAGCATCCTATCTGAAGAAACGAAAGGAGAATCAAATACCATGGAC
>CAZGIX010000201.1:0-8665 GCA_964525785.1 uncultured Anaerolineaceae bacterium | reverse complement strand
CTAAGGAAGGCCATGGGCAAACCGGATGCTTAATGTGACATTGTCAAACTACTGAGACTGGGTCAAGTTTTAATTCAAGAAGGCGATGCCATTCAATCAAAGAAGCTGGCTGAAGAGAGCCTGGAAATCTATAGAGAACTAGATATTAAGGACATAGGGGTATATTGTCTCAATATATTTGCTGGGGCTGCCTGGATCAACAGGCAGGACGAGCGCGCCGCACGTTTGTTTGGAGCTGCAGAGGCGGCAACTGAGAAGCTGGATGTTGAAACGGAGTATTTTTACCACATGACATACGACCCAATCATCGCTGGTATCCGTGAGCAGCTCGGTGAAGCCGATTTCAATAAAGCATGGGCGGAGGGACGTAAGATGACCCTCGAGCAAGCGATTGAGCTTGCGCTGAATTGAGCTGACAATCACCTGACTGACTCCACCCATCAACTCACCAGCACATCGAGGAGATATTCAGCGAGATGGAAACAAACGGATATATCCGGGTGCTCCAGCAGCACCTGCAATCCTTGCCTCTAATGGATTGACCGCTGACCGCGGTCGGTGATCTGTTACCCTGTAGCAATCGGGGCTGTCTAGCCGTTCTTCCTAGACAGCCCCAGTTTTTATATACCTTGACGACAGATCGTTGTCAATGGAACATGTTATTAAGGTCCAAAAAGCACCAGCGGCAGGAACAGGCTCGGCGAGACCGCCGGGTCCTGCCCGATCCAGATCGTGGCAGTATAGGTGTCTGAGGTGTTTCCGGTCGCGTCCATATACTTCACGTACACCGTCGCCATGCCGGAGCTCTGGTCCAGGGTCCAGGCTTTGCTGGTGGCGTAAGCCTCCCAGACAGCTCCGCTGAACGCCGGATCGTTGCTGATCAGCATCTGCGTCACGCTGGTGGCGCTGTCCGCTGGCGGCAGGTAGTCGGGACCCAGCTCGTGCACCTCCGGGTCGACTGTGTCGGTCGCCCACAGGTCGAGGTTCACATCCGGCGTGCTGGTGCTCTGCGCCCCGCCGTTGATCAGCACTGAGCCATGCGGCGGCAGCGGATCGCTGTTGGGCGTGGCGCAGGTGGGCGCGGAGTGCGGTGTGAAGTGATAATCTGGGTCAACGTACACACCCGCCACCACGTAGTAGCAGTACGTATTCCCGTTGGTCACCAGGGTGTCGGTGAATACGCTGCCGCCGCTGAAGTCCCATTGATTGAACACGTATGGCCCATCGATGTCATCGCTGCGGTAGAGCAGCATCACTGCATAATCTGGGCTGGTGGTGTGGGCCACGAGCACCTTTCCCACCAGCGGGTATGCAAATGCCGAGGGGGCTTGCAGCGGCTGGTTCACGGCCGGATCCGTGGGGTTGGTGTCCGAGCCATCTGATTCGCCATCGTCATCTGTGTCTGGGTCGCCTGGATCGGTGCCGTTCTCCCACTCTTCGCGGTTGTTTGAGCCGTCGTTATCCGGGTCGGCGGTGTCATCATCGGTGTTCGGGTCGGTCCAGGGGAAGAAGAAGATCTCCCAGTCATCCGGGATGCCGTCGCCATCTGTATCCAGGTAGGGGATTTCATTCCCATCCGCGTCCACGCGCGCCATGTGGAAAGACAGCACCTTGCTGCGGAAGAAATTCTCTCCCAGCGCCGGGCTGTAGCCGGCTGCGGCGATCGTGACATTGTACGAGCCGTTCTGCCCGGTCTGGTAGAAGGTCCCACCGTACACGCCGTCATTTGCGACGCCATCGTTGTGGCTGCCATCGTCGTGCATCCAAAAGCCCACCACAACGGCGTCCGGTTTCTCAACAAAGGCTGCTACCAGCGACCCGGTGATGGGGGCGCTGTCGCTCAGGCTGGCGGCGAAGCTCACCGGCTGTCCCGGCGGACGCTGCAGGTGGCCGTAGCCATTATCCTCCAGCGGCGTGGTGATGAAGGCTTCCATGGTCACATCGGTCTTGAGCGAGCCTTGTAGCAGATAGCTTGCCAGGATGCCTTGGTCAGGTGATTCTTTCTTGTATTCGTTACCAGGAATTTGACTGAATGCTGGAATGTAAAACACCCAGCTTCCACCCACCGGTGACGGAATTCTCCAAACGATATGGCGTAAGTCAGACTGGAAGGGCAATACCGGATTGTTGCTTGGATCACGCAGTGTAACTCCAGGAGCCCACAGGTATCCGGTAGCGTTATCCCAGCTAAGCGAAAAGACCAGTTCCGCCGCCCCGCTCTCTATCGCGACGGTAACCGTATCCTCGTAGAGCGTATCGTCAATCAAAGGACCAGGCAGGGAGTAGAACTGCTGCTGCCCCAGGATTTCGGTGGCGATAATGCGGTAGCGGTAGTCCATCGATAAGCCCAGACTGGCGATATCCTGCGGCGCAGCCAGGCTGTTCAGGTCCAGGGTTCTGCCCTGCTCGGTCAGCTCATTTTGAATGTAATCGCTGGAGAGGACGGCCGCCGGGATTGATACGTACTGGTAGGTGCCGCCGGTGCGGGAAGCCGCTGCCTGCATGCGCGGCCGGTCGGCGTTTGGACCGACTGCAACTGTGTGGATGACCGGCTTCTTGCCGCCGGCGTCTACCAGGTTGTTGATCGCCGTGTCGAAGTTGCGCGTGCCGGGGTGTTCTTCGAGACCATCCGAGAGCAGCACCAGCGCCCAATCGTGGGCTGCGTCGCCGCGCGCCTGCAGCTCCTCATAACCAGCCCAGATCGTGTCGCCAATGCGCGTCCCGCCATCTGCGATGTAGCCATTCAACCAGTCGAAAGCGTCCTGGCGTGTGCCGCCGGACGGCGTATCCGTCCAGTTCGTCACCTGCATGTCAGTGTGGAACTCGTGGTTGAACGAGATCAGGCCAAACTTGTCGCCCGTGCGCCAGCTATCCACAAACAGCTTGGCGGCGTTGGCAGCGTTGTACAGCTTTTGGTTGCCTAACATGCTGCCCGAGCGGTCCAGCAGGATCACGCTGTCGGCGTTGTTGCGCGGTGTGTAGTCCAGGGCATCGTCCTCGTTGTCCGAGAGCGCCGAGCCGTACCTGGCGGTCAGCCGGTAGGTGGCAGGCGTGCCGTCACCGTCCGCTGATAGCCCGCCCGGGGCGCGCAGCACGAACCAGGTCTGCCCCATGAGCTGGAACTTGTTGATAATGTTTCCGGCTGGCACGGTCACTCCGCCGCTGCCCTCTTCCCCCACGATAAAGGAGAAGTTATCCAGGTTGATGCCCGCCATCGGCGCGCCGCTCCCATCCACTACTTCGAGCTGCACCATGAACTTGTCCGGGGCGGTCATATTGCCGACGCGCGCCTTGTTGCCGCTGGTCGGTCGCAGCAGGCGCAGGCTGGGCTGGGTGCCGTTGATCGAGATGCGGTAGTTGCCCAGGTTCTCCAGCCCGGCTACGATCACGGTCACCCGGTCGTAGCTGTCGTTCAGCAGCGGCAGGTTCAGGTGCCGCGCCTCGCTGTTGTATTCGTAGACGATGCTGCTGCCGCGGATGCCCAGCACGCTGTAGTACAGGTTGCTGGTGCTGTCCTGCGTCACTTTAATATCGATAAATGGAACGTCAGCGTCGGGGCGGAACTGGTAGTACTGCGCCCCCCAGTTGTAGACGCTCTCGTCGGTGTCCAGGTACTGCTCGTTGAGCGAGAGCTGCTCGTCCACAGACAGCATCACCTGGTTGTATGCCCCGCCCGTCTGGGCCATGTCGGCATAGGCGTACTTGGCGGGACCGCTGTAGTTCTTGGCGTAGTTCGCCACGGCAAAGTCCTTCCAGATATCCCGGAAGCGCGCCGAGTGACCCAACGCCTCCAGCGCCTTGTTGAGCGTGCCGATGCCATCCAGCCCGTGGTTGTTCTCAGCTGCTTCCCAGAACTCCAGCATCAGGTTCATGCCCTGCTCGGTCTGGTCGCTGGCGGCGGAGGTGCCGTACTTCTCGGTCAGATAGGTCCAGAACAGCACCGCCTGGTAGCTGGTGGTGTTGATGGGGCGGTTGGCGTTGGAGAGGTAGCCGTTCACCTCGGGCACATACCCGGCGTAGCCGGTGGAGATATCATCGAAGCACAGCGCGGTTGGGCGATCCCCGCCAATGCAGATCTTATCCTGCACCGAGCGGGCTTGCCCCTCGACCACCCACGTGTCATTGGGGTCGTTGATCCAGTAGTATTTGCCTTGAAGAAAATGCCACAGCTCGTGCAGCGCCACCATGTAGGCCACCGGATCGCCGACGCGCGTGGTCAGGTTGAAGGCCGTCTCCATCAGGTAAGGGGATAGCCCAATGCCGCCCCCGCCCGCGCAGCCACCGCCGTCGCACCAAACCACGTTGATCGGAACCTTGTCAAGGCTGCCAAATGGCTGGTCGGCGCGGTGGGTGAAGCCCAACCGGGCAAATGAATCCGCCGAGCCTTGCAGGGCGGTGTATTGTAGATCGACAAAGGAGTTGCCGCTGCCGCCAGCCCCGCCAGCAGTGTCCGTAAGGCAGACCTGCTGACCATCGACCAGCGGGCAGTCATCGGTGCCGCCGCGCAGCCCGTAGAAGATGCGGAAGTTCTGCGGATCGTAGATGCGCCGGTTGTCGCAGATATCGCTGTACGGGCCGGTGTTCGCCCCCTCGTAGGCGCGCAGCCGGTAGCGGAGGTTGTGGGTCGTGTCCGTCCCGGTGACCTTAAAGGCATCGTAATTGCCTTCGGCATTGGGGTTGCGTGTCTGCACTTCTGTCCACGCCCCGCCGTTATCCGATTGTTCCAGCTTGAAGCCATCCTCGTCGGTGGAGGTGTCCTTCCAGCCGACAATCACTGTATCCCGCTCCCAGCCCTGGCAGGAGATGTTCTCCGGTTTGAGCAAGGTGGCATTAGGGCTTTCCAACTGCCCACTGGCGCTGCCGGTCGCCAACAGCATTACCCCCAGCAGCACCAGGAGCAGGACTGGCGTCGTTTTGAGCTTCATGTGTTTCACTCCTCTTGCAAGCGGATGTCATCCTGGTGGAGCACTTCTTGCGCCGGAGGGTCCGGACGCCTGGCTCTGTCCAGCATGACACTGGATCGAGAACTGAGGCCTGGTGGTGCGCATCCAGGCATCTTGTTCGCCTGCATAACCGGATCGTGACCCGGGAGTTTGCAGGTTGTGCTTTTACAGAAGATGGGGCTGCAGATCACCCCCTTTCGATGCACTATAGAAAGACGGTTGCTGAATGGGATGATTAGACTAAGATTAATCATAATTCTATTCCGGTCGCATTGCAATAGGAATTTATTCCCCTGTTATCCGACCAGCTCCCAGCTTGAACACATCAGCGTGCGTGGGGTATAATCGAACCTGGAACCAATGCTGCCCGGAGTTCGTCTTCTATTTTGAGGCCGGGGTTGCACACGCTGGTCTCACAGCCTGCCCGGGTGGACCGTTCTGGAAGGATTATCCTGGACGGCTGTTTATCTTATTTCTGGATAATGGGTTCAGTCAATACTTTCCGCGGCTGCCGCGGCATCAGGTGAGAGAGACCATCCGATATGAAACTTAATCGAACCACCATCCTGCATTTCCTGCCTCTATTGCTGGTAATCGTGTCACTGTCGTGCTCGCTGCCGGGCCTGTTCCAACGCGATCAGGCTACCCCGCAGGCTTCTATACAGGCGCCCGCAGCGGCGACATCCCAGCCGACCTCTGCTCCGGCTGCCAGTCCGGCCGCTACGACTCCGGCGCCCCAGCCGCTGCCGCCTGCCATCGTGGAGAGCAACCCGTCGCCGCGCGCTGAGCTGCCCTTGCTCAGCCCGGTGACGTTCTACTTCAACCAGCCTATGCAGCGCGACTCCGTCGAGTCGGCCCTCGAAGTGGAGCCAACCGTCGAGGGCTCACTCTCCTGGCAGAACGATTCGATATTGGTCTTCAAACCTGAGCAGCCCCTGGCCCCAAAAAGCAGGGTGGTTTTCACCCTCAAGCCAGAAGCCCGGGCCGCTAACGGACTGGCGCTCCAGCAGCCGATCAGCCTGGAGTACCAGACTGCCGGCTATTTGAGCCTGACCCAGATCTTGCCTGAGCCCGGCGCTTACGATGTCGACCCCACCTCGGCGGTCGTTGTGGCATTCAACCGCCCGATCGTGCCGCTCGGCGCCGACCAGGCTGACCTGGAACCGGCATTCACTCTAGATCCTACACCTCCCGGTCGCGGCGAATGGATAAACACCAGCACTTATATCTTCTACCCTGACCCGCAGCTCGATGGCGACAAGACATATACCGTTCGCCTGGCTGCAGATATCCAGAGCCTGGATGGCAGCCCGCTGGAACAGCTGGATGAGCCCATGCGCCCCGCCAACGAGTGGTCGTTCATCACCGCCGCGCCACGCCTGGTGTCCGTCGAGCCGGATCCCCAAGCTGGTGCCATCCGCCTGGACCCTGAATTCGTGCTCACGTTCAACCAGCCTATGGATGCCCAGAGCGTAGAAGGTGCCTTTGCCCTGATGGAAGCCGGTAAGGCTCCCATCAGCGGGATGGCAACTTGGAGCACAGATGGCACCGTGATGACCTTCACCCCCGAGGGCTTGCTGAGCCGGGATGCCGCTTACACCCTGCGCCTGGCATCCGAAGCCAGCGCCCGCGGCGGCACACCCCTGGATGGGTCCTTTACCGCTGAATACCGCACGGTGCCGGACCTGGCGGTGGTCAGCACCGATCCCACCCAGGGGGGTGTCAAGGAAATGTATATGTCGGTTACGGTGAAATTAAACGGACCGGTCCTGGATAAGGGGCTCAATGACTACGTCCGTTTCGAGCCTGCCGTTTCCAGCCTGCAGGTCTACTGGAGCGAGTTCGACCGGTCGCTCTCGATCGGCGGCTACTTCGACCCGGCTACCGATTACACCCTGCGCATCTCACCCGATCTGCCCGACCCGTGGGGCGGTGTGCTGGGAGAAGAATTTACACTCCGCTTCACCAACGCCTCCCTGCCGCCCAATATCACGATCAACAACCCATCCGATGCCCTGTTCATCACCGGACAGGATGCCACCCTGTCTGCCCAGGTCTCGAATATCTCCCGCCTTTCGCTCTCCGTGGGGAGCGTCCCGCTGGTGGATTTCTTCCCCCTGGTCAGCGGCGAAAATGCTTATCAGGCCCGCCAATCCTACCAGCCTGCAGGCGAAGTAAGCTGGCAGCAGAATCTGGGCGCTGATTCAAATAGCAGTCAGGAGGTCTCCTTCTACCTTAAGCCAGACCGCACCCCACTCGATCCCGGGCTGTATATGCTCAGCTTCGATCTCCTGCCTCCCGAGATCAGCAGCGGGCCATACATGATGGTGGTCAGCGATGTCCAGGTGCTCTTTAAGTTGGGCGCTACCGATGTCCTGGTTTGGGCAGTCAGCCTGGATGGTCTGACCCCGGTGGCTAATGCCCCGGTGACCATATACGACAATACGGGTGGAGTACTGGCCTCTGGGCAGACCGACGAGCAGGGCGTTTACCGGGATGAGATCCCCACCGTGAAAGATGTGTGGGAGGTCTACTTTGCCGTTGTCGGCGAGCCGGGTCAGGACGATTTCGGTGTGGCGCTCTCGTCCTGGTCTAACGGGGTTGCCGCCTGGGATTTCAACCTCCCGGCGGACGTCCTGCCTCCACAATTGGATGGCTACATTTATACCGACCGCCCCATCTACCGCCCCGGGCAGACGGTTTATTTCCGCGCCGTGGTGCGCCAGGGCTTCAACGGGCGCTATACGGATGCAGGCCTGTCTTCCTTCCCGATGGCAGTCTACAATGAGTACGGCACAGAGATTGCCAGCTTCGATCCGCCGCTCTCTTCCTATGGCACCGCGTACGGCGAGTACACCCTGCCCGCCGACGCCAACCCGGGCTACTACCGCCTGGCTTACAAGGCGCCACTAGAAGAGCCTGTGTATATCGAGATCTATTTCCAGGTCGCCGAGTACCGCAAGCCGGAAATCGACATCCAGGTCGATTTCAGCGCCGAAGAAGCCCTGGCCAGCGACACATTGACTGCTGAGGTGCAGGCGAGCTACTTCTACGGCGCCCCGGCAGGCGATGTGCTGGTGAACTGGTCGCTGACCGCCAACGATGGGTATTTCCCCTTAGCTGGCTACGAGGCCGGACTGGATGCGCTGCGCTGGATGGACAGCATGTATTCACCCGGCATACCCGGTTTTAGAGATCGCTACATTGCCAGCGGGGAGGCCAAAACCGCCGCGGATGGCTCGCTGACCCTGGAGTTCCCTCCCGATACCGACACTAACCGCCAGCGCGGCTCGCGCCAGACCTACACCCTGGAGGTCACCCTGATGGATGAGAGCGGGCAGCCGGTCAGCGCGCGTGGGTCAATCGATGTCCATCCCGCTGATTTCTATATCGGCGTCCAGCCCGAGAAATGGGTCGGCCGCGCCGAGGAGGAATCTGGCTTCAAAGTGCAGGTTGTCGACTGGCAGGGCGAGCCCGCCGGCGAGCGGGCCTTGCGCGCCGATTTCCAGAAAGTGGTGTGGGTGAGGGTGGAGAACGTTTCAGCCGATCCCTTCATGCCGCCTCAATTCATCCCTGAGTATACGCCGGTCGGCAGCACCGATTTCAGCACCGATGCCCAGGGGCGTGCGCGCCTGGCCTTCACACCGCCTGAGCCGGGAACCTACTACCTGGATATCTCGGGCGGCGGCGCCCGGACGGTGCAGATGGTATGGGTCGGCGGT
>CAZGIX010000200.1:0-8680 GCA_964525785.1 uncultured Anaerolineaceae bacterium | reverse complement strand
CCAATGCTATAATTTTAGAAGTTGTGCAGTTGAGGGAAAAGTTGGGGTGTTTGGGCGGACGAAATCCGCCCAAACACCCCAGACCTCCATCCAACTACGTAAGTACTAAATTTTATAGATTTGTTCCAGGAGTCCAGCATGAAACTGTTGAGAGACAAGAATTTTATCAGCCGTTCACTGATCCTAACAGGTTCGATAATTCTGCTTTTTTCTTTAAGCGTTGATACATTTAAGGGAGGCGGACAACCAGCCTCCTTTGGATTTAGACAGGTCATCGGAATGGTACTTGGCTTTCTACTTGTCTGCTGTGGAACAATTTTTTTCCTGCGTAATTCGGATTCCAGCCTACGAGAGCGTATTCAGACCCATAAAACCTCACTGGCCGTCTTTATGGCAGTTGCGCTCGGCCTGTCTTGGTTGCTATATATCTATAACGCAGGGATCAGGTTTTCTCCTGATTCGGTAGCCTATCAGAGTTTTGCATTGAAAATGCATCACATTGCAGATTTTGATACTGGGGCTACTTGGCCCCCGCTTTATCCAATCTTAATACATATCGTAATGTATATTCAAAGATTTCCAGCTGGAGCAGCTGCAATTATTTCTGGACTTTCTATGATCGGGGTGTTGACCATTTTTGCTCTGATCCTTTGCAAGTATAGTAATGACGTTGCCCTGATCATCGTTTTTATTGCCAGTTTATTCTTCTGGGATAAATTCTTATACATTTATACTCCCGCATGGTCAGAACCTCCGTTTGCATTCATCCTGGTTCTCGCGCTTTTTTTTGTGATCAAACATTATGAAAAACAACGCACAAGGGATTATTTCTACGCCTCTCTAATTATTGCATTAGCGCCCTTCATCCGGTATATCGGCCTAGCATTAGTCGCATTATTTCTTGGATATACTATATATTTTATTTTTGCCTTTCGGGTGAATAAACGCTCTTCAGTTGTCAAATATCTGCTACTTTCCACAATCTCTTTCTTGCCGATTGGATTATATCTATTAAGAAATTATCGGGACACCGGGACACTCACTGGTGAGCGACTACCTGCCAACCTGACGATATTTGGAAACCTAAACAGCGTCCTGGAGGTTTTTGTCCAAGATATCAACTTATATTTCAGGATCCTTTTTCTGATATCTGTAATTTTTTATGTGATTATCCTTTTCAACAAAAATCGAATCGGAAACACAAAAAACATATTCCCATCATCTTTCATTCTTATACTCTTCTTCTTGTACACATGTTTTATCCTGTATACGACGACTCAAGCCAAGGTTGATCCAATTGGGACACGTTACTTCGCCCCCTTATATCCACTCCTATTAATATTTACGTTTATCGGCTTAGAGACAATTCTTAGCTCAGAGCTGCCAGAGCTAGTCGGGTTCAGTAATATTCGCTTGTTCCGAATCGGTATCCTCAGTCTGATTTGCATCAGTTTGCTCGCTAACATCATTGGTTTCAACGCGTGGCTTGATAACATTTCAAAAAATAGATTCGTTCCGGTCTCACACACTGAAGCCGGTTTTAATTTAAGCCCAACATCATTAAACCTGAACAAATATTTCCATAGGATTCTTGACCTGCAAGATCAAATTCATGTTGTAGTTAGTATGGACTTCCAACTGCCATACGACAAATATTTCGGACCGGATATGTTCTATCGAGAGAGCATTTTAAGATCCTACAGCACAAACCGATTCGCCTTTGGGGATATCCAGGTGTATGATGACTATTGGGGCACAATCCGAGATTTTTCTCTCTCAATGCAAATAGATGGAGATCCAAAATTAATTAAATACCACAATACACCTCGTATAAGAAACGATCTCCAACTTGCCCTCTATCTTATAGAAATAACTGAGGAATACAACGCCGATAATATCACCTTAATTGTACACAATGAAAATCTAGTATTTATCGGAGATGATGTACTCTTACCGACAATCGATGAGCATTTTGATTTGGTGTCTTTGGAATCTATTGACCCTTATCATGTTTACGAATTAACCATAAGCAAATGATTCATTGATTCAATTTATATCGCCGGCGTTTGTACCGCTCATACCCTTCAATTGTAAAAGAGTATCGACCGTCTCCCGGTTGAGGTCCAATGAATTCCAATCCACTTCGTTAACCCAGCGGCATTCAGAGAACTCTTCATTCAAGTGTAACTGCTCGTTGATCGCCCGGCAGTGGAAAACCAGGAAGATCAGGTACATCGGCTGGCGGCTGCCATCCGGCAGGCGCTTTTCATAATGACCGTCCTTGAACAGGGCCGGGCGCACCTGGTCTACCTGTATGCCCAATTCCTCCCACAGCTCGCGTTGGAGGGCGGCGATCATGGTTTCCCCTGGCTCGATGCCCCCGCCGGGTAATCCCCATTGACCTGGAAAGACGCCCCGGTCAGCTGGCATTTTGCAGAGCAGCAACTCTTCCCGCTCATTCCATACCAGACCGACTGCGATAATGCGGATCATCGTGAGGCGATCTGGTTATAAAAAATATAAGATCTCAACAGTCGTCCACCCTGATTATTAACCCATCTGCGTCAGATAATCTACCAGCAGCCTGACCCCGAAACCGGTCGCCCCCTTGGGACAGTACGGCAGGTCTATCTCTGTCGTGGCTGTGCCGAGGATGTCCAGGTGCGCCCAGGGCACGCCCGGGGAGACAAACTGTTTCAAAAACACGCCGCCGGTGATGGGGCTGGCTTGCGAGCTGCCGGAGTAGTTTTTTAAGTCGGCTTCGTCGCTGTGCAGCAAGTCCAGATACTCATCGTCCAGCGGCAAGCGCCACAGGCGCTCGCCGGTGCGCTCTCCGGCGGAGAATAGGGCCGCAGTCAGGTCGTCATCCTCGGACATCAAGCCGGCCCGCAGCCTGCCCAGGGCGGTGAAAACACCGTAAGTTAAAGTTGCCAGGTCAATCAAGGCGCGCGGGCGGTAGCGCCAGGCGGCGTAGGTAAGGGCATCCGCCAGCACCAGCCTGCCTTCGGCGTCGGTGCTGGTGATCTCGACCGTCTTGCCGGACATTGTGCGCAGGATGTCGCCCGGGCGGTAAGCATCGGCGGAGATCATGTTTTCGGCTGCGGGGATAACACCCACCACGGGTGTGCTCAACCCGATCTGCGCCGCAGCATGCAGGATGCCCAGCACAGCCGCTCCACCGCATTTATCGTACTTCATGCTGGTGATGCGCAGGTGATCTTTCAGCATATAGCCGCCGCTGTCGAAGGTCAGCGCCTTGCCGACCACGACCACCGGCGGGCTGTTCTGGGCAGTATCTTGCCCGGGATACTCCAGCACGATCAACTGCGAGGGAGTCTGGCTGCCCAGACCGACAGCGATGAGGCCCCCGGCGCCCAGCTCAGCAAGCTCGGTCTCCCCCAATACGTGGCAGATCAGCCCATCCTGCTGCGCCAGGGCAGTCGCGCGCTCCGCCATCGAGAGCGGGTTAAGCACGTTGGGCGGCTCGTGCGCCAGGAGGCGCGCCAGGTTCACCCCTGAAGCGATGGCGGAACAGCGCCTCAGGCGTGCAGCAAGTTCAGGTTTATCCGCCTCGCAGAGCAGCTGGACGCTGGCTGCTTTGCGGTCCCTCTGCGCCGATTTATACCGCTCGAAGCAGAAGCCTCCTAAGAGCAGCCCTTCGCAAAATGCCTCCAGGGCTCCCGCCACACCCAATCCGTCCAAAGCATTTGGGGCAAGGCCGGCGCTTGGTGCACCGTGCTGGATGAGCCATCTGGCTCCCATACCGCCTGCCTGGCGAATTGCCTCCGCACTGAGCGCCTCACCCGGGCCAAGCGAGACCAACAAGCGGGGAGTCTCACCCATCCCTGTCACCAGCAGGCTGTCGCCCGCCTGCGGACCGGGATGGTTAATATCCGGGGGATGCAAAGCTGGCAGCGGGGAGATATGCAGCTCAACGGTCGCCTCTTCAGGTCCGACCGGCTGAATGTCTATTAAAGTAAAGCTCTTATCGGGATACACTGTTTCGATTAAAACCCTTCCAGGCGGCTCATATCGGCTACACCGCCTGCCAGGGTAGCGATGCCCTGCACCAGCGCCAGGCGGTTCTTGCGCATGGCCTCGTCTTCTGCCATGACCAGCACCTGGTCGAAGAAAGTGTTGATGGCCGGGATCATAGGCAGGAAGGCGTGTAAGAAACTATCCACAGAACCGGGCTGGCGCGGGGCTACCTGGCTGGTGCGCAGTGCGGCGTACAATGCGGTTTCGGCTGGCTCGGAGAAGCGACCGGGGTCCAGCGGGTATGTCTGCTCCAGGTCGCGGGTGATGCGCACGCAGCGGGCGTATGCGGGCAGGATGCTGCTCCAATCCGGTCGCCTGACCCACTCGGACAGCTCTCTCACCGCCCGGGCGGCGCGCGCCGGGTTGCTCCCCTGGACTGCCACCACTGCCTCCACCACGTCGTAGCGCCAGCCCTGCTCGAGCAGCACATTGCGCAGCCGTTCAATAATGAAGGTCATTGCGGCAGCCTGGTTCTCCGGCGTGGCCTGGATGGGCAGGTGCTGGGCTGCCTTGTCGAGCGCCGGGCGCAGGTCGAAGTCGAGATCCCAGGCGATCAGGTTCTGCACCAGGCCCAGGGCGGCACGCCGCTGTGCAAAGGGATCTTTGTTGCCTGATGGTGCCAGCCCGGCAGCGAACAGCCCCACCAGCGAATCCAGCCTGTCTGCCATGCCGACCAGCAAGCCGGGCTTGGTGCGCGGCGAGGCATCGCCAGCGTAGCGCGGCAGGTAGTGCTCGAAGATTGCATCCGCTACCGCCTGGGATTCGCCCGAGCTCCGGGCGTAATGCCGCCCGATGCTCCCCTGCAGGGAGGTCATCTCGACCACCATATTGGTCGCCAGATCGGCTTTGCACAGCTCCGCCGCACGCCGCGCGGCTGCAGCTTCCTCGGCTGTCAAATCCATTACAGGTGCCAGATCATCCACCAGGGTGCGCAGCCGGTGGACCTTGTCCAGCATGGAGCCCAGCTTGACCTGAAAGGTGAGCGTGTCCAGGCGCGGCAGGTAGGCTTCCAGTGGGCACTTGATATCCTCGCGCACAAAATAGGCCGCGTCGGCAAAGCGGGCCCGGATGACATGCTCGTTGCCATCTCTAACCACATCCAGTCCTTCGCTATCCCCGTTGCGCACGGCGATGAAATAGGGCAGCAGGTCTCCATCTCGCTCCACCGGGAAATAACGCTGGTGCTTCTTCATGACCGATATGAGCACATCGCCCGGCAGCTTCAAATGGGAGGTATCGAACGAGCCGCGCAGCGCCGTAGGCGCCTCCACCAGGTTGGTGACCTCTGCCAGCAGGGCCGGGTCCGGGGTGATCTGCCCGGAGACTTCGTTCGCCAGGGAGGTGATCTGTTCCAATATCACCTTCTGCCGACCGCCTGGGTCCAGGATGATTCCCTGGGCAGCCAGAGCAGCCAGGTAATCCTTTGCGTTGCGCACCGGGATCTCCTCCGGCGAGTAGAAGCGCAGGCCGCGCGTGGCAGCACCAGAAGCCAGCCCGGCATACTCGAAAGGCACGGTCTGCTCGCCGTACAGGGCCAGCAGCCAGCGGACCGGGCGCGAGAAGGTCACGTTCGAGCGGTTCCAGCGCATCGACTTGTCGAAGCGCAGCGCAGCCACCAGACCCGGCAGGGCACCCGACAGCACATCCACGGCTGGACGCCCCGCCTGGCGCACAACTGCCACGGCGTAGCGCCCACCGTCCAACTCCTGTATCTTGAGATCGCTGACTGCTAATCCTTTGCTGCGGGCGAAGCCCTCCGCCGCCGGGGTGGGGGTGGCATCTGGGTTGAAAGCGCGGTTGGCAGGCGGGCCTTTGAGCACCTGCTCCTGGTCGGGCTGGCGCGCGGCGAGGTCATCCACCATGACCACCAGGCGGCGCGGCGTGCCCAGGATGCGCACCTCGCCGTGCTCCAGGCGCAGATCACCCAGCAGCGCCGGCACAGACTGTCGCAGCTGTTCCAGGGCGGAGGTCAGGTCGCCGGCAGGCAGCTCTTCCGTGCCCATCTCGAGCAGGAAGTGTGTGGGAGATAGAGGGTATGATGCCGGGGGAAGGGTCGCGGGGGCCGCGGCCTTCGATGCTACCCGTATACCTTGATCCCTACCCCTGGCTGACTGGATTTCTTCCAGCCAGGGGAACTCCAGGCGCTGGCGCTGCTCCAGGTAGGTCTCTGCTACCTGGCGCGACAGGTCGCGCATGCGGGCGAAATAGCCCTGGCGCTCGGTCACGCCGATGGCGCCGCGTGTATCCAACACGTTGAAGGTGTGCGAGCACTTCAGCACGTAGTCATGCGCAGGCAGCACCAGCTGGTGCGCAAGACAAGCGCCTGCCTCAGCCTCGAACAGATCGAACATCTGGCGCAGGCGCTCCACATCGGCGACCTCGAAATAATACTTGCTGTGCTCCTGCTCGGCCTGCAGGTTGACATCGCCGTCGGTCAGGGTCGGGCTCCACTGGATGTCGCGAAAGCTGCTGACGCGCTGCAAGGCGATGGCGATGCGCTCCAGGCCATAGGTAAGCTCCACTGAGACCGGGTCGAGATACTTCCCGCCGGCTTGCTGGAAGTAGGTGAACTGGGTGATCTCCTGCCCATCCAGCCACACCTCCCAGCCCAGGCCCCAGGCGCCCAGGGCTGGCGATTCCCAATTGTCTTCAACAAAGCGGATGTCGTGCTGGCGCGGGTCTATGCCCAGGGCTTCCAGCGATTTCAGGTAGATCTCCTGCGGATTCCCTGGATCGGGCTTGAGGATCACCTGGAACTGGTAGTGCATCTGCATGCGGTTGGGATTTTCGCCGTAGCGACCGTCATCCGGGCGGATGGAAGGCTCGACGTACGCCACCCGCCACGGCTCTGGTCCCAGCACGCGCAGAGCAGTAGCCGGGTTCATCGTCCCGGCGCCCACTTGAGAGTAATATGGCTGCCAGATCAGGCAGCCCTGCTCCGCCCAGAAATTTTGCAGTGCGATGATAATCGATTGAAAATTGCGCGGTTGATCCATCCAGTCTCCATCAGTTATCCCGGCCCCGCTATACGGCCTGCCAAATACTCGACCGGCATCCGTAAGCTGCTCAGGGCTTGAGCCAGCCGAGGTAAAAAGCCAGGTACAGCAGAAGCACCCCAACCAGTATCAATGTAGCGGTCAGGCTGGCGACGATGCCATAAGCCTTGAACGGGTCATTTGGTTTTACCCCGCTCACCTTGCCAGTCTGCCCGTTGACCAGCACCCAGTACCTGTGCCCCCGGTAGCGGTACGAGCCCACCCAGAGCGGCAGCAGGACGTATTTGTAGGTCTGACCGCTCCAGCTCGTCGCGCCGCTCTGCAGGTTGCGTACCTGCCTGCCCACTTCGACCCGGTTGTGAAGCTGCTGGCGCACCCGGCGAGCGACTTTCTCGCGGGCCTTCAGTGAGGCATCCGCCAGGGGAATGTCGTAGGTCAATGCTGTCCAGCCTGCCAGGTGCTCGGGCTTGAATTCCACCACTTTCTTCAGCTCAAAGGGTTCCACCCGAGAGAGATCGATCTTCGTGAGGGCGCGCAGTCCGGGCACCAGCACGTCATCGAACATCTCGTATTCTACGCCGCTGCGCATCACCCAATCTGGACTGCGGCTGCCGCCCTGGTTCACTTCGCACGACCAGCCCAGCCCCAGGGTGCCATCGAAAGTCCAGAACGGGTAGTAGGCCGGGCGAATTGCGGAGGTGAGCGCTAATTTCCTCAAGTCGTCCGGGATGAACCAGCCGCGCCCCAGCCAATCGCGCACGCGCCGGGCGGCCGCCTGCTCGTCGAACTGCGCCAGGCCGATGGCCTGCGGCTCGACCAGCTCAGCCGTCTCGGCTGATTCGATCAGGCGCCGCGAGCCGCAGTAAGGGCATTCACTGGCGGTGCGCCCGCTCGGCAGTATGCTCACCGAGCCGCACTGCTCGCAGGTCAAACGGTGCTGCGCTTCGGCCCAGCGGTGGCCGCGCGTGGTGGGCAGGACGAAATCCAGCACCTGCTCGCTGCTGTCAGCGGCAGGGATATTCTCCGGCTGCTGCGCATACCCGCAAAACTCGCACAGCAGCGCCTCTTTCTCGGGGGCGAACTTCATCATGCCACCGCATTGGGGGCAGGTGAAAACCTGGGCGGTGATCGCCTCTTCTGGCTCTGACGGCGCCCGCGGGGCGACCCCCTGCCCTTCTTCGAGCAGGCGTGTGCGGTCGAGCTTATCGGAGAGCAGCACCAGGCCGCGCCGGGCGGCGGCGTTGCCCGGGTCGGCAGCCACGGCATGCTCCAGGTAGTCGCGCTGTTCTTCGGCATCGTCGGTGGTGGCAGAGAGCCACAGCCAGGGCTCCGGGTCGGTAGGCTTCATTTCTGTGGCCTTGAAGAGCAAGCGGCGCGCCTGCTCGCGGTCATTGCCCTTCACCGCGGCGATGCCGGTGTGAACAAGCTGTTCGTACTGTATTTCGTCGAAATCCATGCGGCGGGTGTAGCCGGGACGGTCCATCGAAGATATAGTTTAACCCCCCGCCTTCAGGCTGTCAAACAACTGCTGGTTTGCGGAGCCCTAATAAGTTGTTGTAGAATTACTGGGTTGTGTGGCTTGAGCGGCGAAGCCGCTCAAGCCACACAACCCAAACCTACAACATTTGAGTGCACCCCTGGTCTGA
>CAZGIX010000199.1:0-8701 GCA_964525785.1 uncultured Anaerolineaceae bacterium | reverse complement strand
TGCCTGCGGCATCCGTGTACAAAAACTCCAAAATTGCAGACTGTCATGTAACTAGAAAAATCTCTGTGGACACGGTGACCTCTGTGCTGCAGTTTTTTCAACTCCTGCTAATTTTGTAAACTCCCTTCCCTGATACAATTACCGGATTGGCCTTAAAATATATGCCACAATCCGATCTAGCGTGATTTCAGCCCATTGATGATGGAGAACCAATGCGTAAATATTTGCTGTACTTGTTGATCACTGCCGCCTTCGCCCTGGGTGCCTGCGGGGGCAGCGCTACCCAGCCCGTGGATGTAGAGCCCGCCTCTGAAGAGCCCTACGCCGCTGCCACCCAGCCGCCAGCTACCCAGGCCCCCCGGGCTTCTGCCACCTCGGAGCCGCAGGCGCCAGCCCCCACGGCAACCGGCGCTCAGAGCTCCGCCCAGCTCGCCAGCATGGGCTGCACGGTGCAGAGCATCTTCCCCACCCCTGGTCCTACCCAGCAGTCGCTCTTCCCGCAGCCGACCGGCGACGATTGGGTCTCCGGACCGGAAAGCGCTGCCATCACGTTAATGGAATACAGCGACTTCCAATGACCCTACTGCGCGAGCCTTGCGCCCGTGTTGGCGCAAATCCAGAGTGACTATCCGGACGATGTCCGCCTCGTTTTCCGCCATTTTCCCCTCATGAGCATTCACAGCAACGCTGCCCTGGCTGCCCAGGCTTCTGAAGCCGCCGGCGCTCAGGGCGAGTTTTGGGCCATGCACGACCGGCTCTTCGAGCGCCAGGCGGAATGGAGCGCTCTCACCGTTGAGCAGTTCCAGGAATGGCTGGTCGAGCTGGCTGCCGAGCTTGGGCTGGATGCTGAGCAGTTCTCTGCCGACCTGACCGGCGCCGAGATCACCGAGAAGGTGCAGGCAGCCTGGGATCGCGGCCAGGAGATCGGCCTGCCCGGCACCCCCTTCCTGCTGATCAACGGTCAGATGTGGTCGAACAATCTGCCCATGAACGCCAGCAATATCATGGCCGTCATCGAGCTGCAGCGGCTGGAGGGGCGCCAGTTCACCACCTGCCCCCCCATGACGGTCGATGCCTCCAAAGGGTATATCGCCACCCTCGAGACCGAGAAGGGCGAGATCGTCATCGAGCTCTACCCCGATAAAGCCCCCCTGGCGGTGAACAGCTTCGTCTTCCTGGCGCGCAGCGGCTGGTTCGACGGCATCACCTTCCACCGCGTCATCCCCGGCTTCATGGCCCAAACCGGCGATCCCAGCGGCACCGGCTTCGGCGGTCCCGGCTACGCCTTCGCCAACGAGACCTCCGATCTGAAGTTTGACGGCCCCGGCCTTGTCGCCATGGCGAACGCCGGCGTCGATTCCAACGGCAGCCAGTTCTTCATCACCTACGCCCCGGCCTCCCATCTGGATGGGGGCTATACGATCTTCGGGCAGGTGATCTCCGGCATGGATGTCGCCGAGAGCCTGACCCCCCGCGATCCATCCCAGCCGCAGGAGCTGGAGCCTGGTGACCGGCTGATCAGCGTGACCATCGAGGAAAAGTGATCCCAGAATCGACTGTATCTCCTGACCTGCCTCCCGGCCCGGGCCGCGCTGCACCGGTGCACTGGTACTCGCTGGCCCAGTTCGGGTTGAGCCTTCTGGCGGTCCTGGGGCTGTGGGGCGCGGCCGCCTCCACGCTCATCGCCGCCCTCTCGCAGCGCCTGGTCGGCGACGTGGTGGTGGACGACCTGCCCCTCTTTCTGATTGCCGGCAGCCTGTTCTTCACCGGCCTCTTGCTGCTGCCCTCGGCGGGATATGCCCTGGCGCGCATCCTGGGGCGACCGGTGGAATTGCCGCCGCCCGTGGCGCGCCTCCTGCGCCCAACCCTCCTGATCTTTGCCTTCCCGCTCCTGCTGGCGGCTGGCTACTGGATCACCCAGCAGGCGAGCCTGGCCTGGCTGCTGCTGCCGCCGGTGCACGTCCTGGCGATCAGCCTGCCGCTGCTCTGGCTGGCTTACCTGGCGATCCGCGACCTGCCGCTGGGGTCACATCAGCGCCTGTGGGGAGTGTTCGCCAGCGGGGCCACCCTGGGACCCATGCTCATCATGGTTGCCGAGCTGGCAGCCTTGCTGGTTGGTATCGTCCTGGGAGCTGCCGTCATCGCCAGCCGTCCGGAGCTGGTAGAGACCCTCGAGCGGCTAATCTCTCGCTTGCAGGCCGCGCCGCCCACCTCCGAGGCCGTCCTGGAGATCATCCAGCCGGTGTTGAGCAGCCCCGGGGTGATCTTTTCGGTCATCGCCTTCGCCGCACTGATTGTGCCGCTGATCGAGGAAGCGTTGAAACCGGTCGGCGTGTGGCTGCTGGCCGGCAAGGGCCTCAGCCCGGCGGGCGGCTTCGCCGCCGGCGCGCTGAGCGGCGCCGGGTACGCGGTGGTAGAGAGCTTGTTGCTGACCAGCAATACCACCGACTGGGCCCTGCTCGTGCTGGCACGGGTTGGCACCGGCACCGTGCACATCCTGACCAGCGCTCTGGTCGGATGGGCGTTGGTCCAGGCCTGGAGTGGCGGCAGATACCTGCGCCTGGGGGCTGTCTACCTGCTGGCTGTGCTGGTCCACGGCCTCTGGAACGGGCTGACCCTGCTGAACGCCTTCACCAGCCTGGCGCCTGCCCACGCCCCCGCTCTGGGCACGGGCTGGTTGGGCCAGCTCGGGGGGATAGCCCTCCCCTTGCTGGGCGTCCTGGCAGCCGCCGCCTTTGCGGCCCTGCTGCTGGCAAACCGCCGCCTGGCGCGGTTTAAATAAAGTTGGGGGAGGCGTGGGAAGCAAAGCTTCCCACGCCTCCCCCAAAATCCTCTTCCGCCAGCCTTGGGGCGGGGTCAAGGGATGGGGAAAACCGATTTCTAAAAGAAAGCCCTGCGCCGCCTGGCGCGGCAAGCGCCGGCCGATGGCAATTTATAGTATAATCCCGCCCACGTGCGTGCACCTGGTGGCGCGTGAAACGACTGGCTTATCTGTCAAATTTTATCCAATACCATCCGTTTGATCCATCTCATCCGTTTGCCTGCGGCATCCGGTCCTAAAATAAAACTGTCAGGCGGGTAGAATTTTATCAATCGCAGAGTAACCACGGATCGCCGCCCGCGGTCCTGATTTGGGGAGTGAAATGGAGCTGATTTCTTATCTTATCGACCTGTTCCTCCATCTGGACGAACACCTGAATACGGTAATCTCGACTTACGGTACCTGGACCTACCTGCTGCTGTTCCTGATCATCTTCTTGGAAACCGGCCTGGTAATTACGCCCTTCCTGCCCGGCGACTCGCTCATCTTCGCCGCCGGCACCTTCGCCGGGCTCGGCTCATTGAATGTATGGCTGCTGTTCATCCTGCTCGGTTTTGCGGCTGTCCTGGGCGATACCGTTAACTACTGGATCGGGCATTTTATCGGGCCGCGCGCTTTCAGCGGGGATATTCGCTTCCTCAAGAAAGAATACCTCGACCGCACCCATGAGTTCTACGAACGGCATGGCGGCAAGACCATCATCCTGGCGCGCTTCATCCCCATCATTCGCACCTTTGCCCCCTTCGTGGCTGGTATCGGCGCTATGTCGTACGGGCACTTTATCGCCTACAACGTCATCGGCGGCGTAGCCTGGGTGGCAATTTTCCTCTTTATGGGCTACTTCTTCGGCAACCTGACCTTCGTCCAGGACAACTTCTCCCTGGTCGTCATCGCCATCATCTTGATCTCCGTCATGCCGGGCGTGTACGAGTTCCTTAAAGAGCGCTCGCGCAATGCCCGCAAGTCCGAGCCCGAATCGGCCGTCTCGGAATAGGAATTAAGATGCCGTCCGCGGTCCGTGGTCTGCCGTCCGCCGTCCACAGACCCTTTCTTGATTGCTCCCCCTCGTTTTCTTACGGCACCAGCCGCAAATGCCCTTCCGCGACGGCATCCACTTCGCCGCGCTCCCACAGCATGGGATGGTAGCGGATCTCGCGCCACACATCGACCATATCATCATAATGCGGGTGGTACGCATGCCCCGATTGCCCGGTGGTGATGACCGATAGGGAATTGCTGAAGTCCGCCAGGTCGACGATCATGCGCTCGGATGGGATACTGCTGACCTCGTAAGACTCGCTCGCATCCCAGCCGGTGGCATTGACGATCTCGTCGCCGCCTGATGTGCGGAACGGGCCGCGGTTGAAGAGCGCCTCGATCGGCGCCACGCCCGACTCGCCCAGGCTGGCATTGCGGAAGGTTATTTGGTGCAGGTCGCCCCACTTCCATTTCGCCGGGTCCTCTCCCAGGGCTGCCTCCAGCTCATCCACCGCCGCCCCCAACGCCTGGGTAAAGATCCGGTCGCGCTCCTCGACCGCCTCGGTGGCTTCATCGTCCCACCACGGGCTGTCGGGCTGCTCCGCCAGGCTGCCCATCACATCGAACCAGCGCCCCCCGCCGTTTGCCGGATACTCTTCTGGCAGGTCATCCTGGAACGTCAGCCTCAGCAGGTTCTTCCAGAAGGCATTGAACAGCGCCGCCGGGGCGGAATCCATCCCCGCCTGGTAGTCCCAGCCCTGCAAGATCGCCCGCGCGCTTTCCAGGCGCTCGTCCTGCAGCGGGATCTCCAGCAAGACCGGCACCAGGGTCTCGGCGTTCAGGTCTTTGTTATCGCCGTGCATCTGCTGGATGTAGTCCAGCGTGATCACCCCCGGCGCGCCCTCGATCATGTCCACGATCCGCTGGGCGCGGTAGCCATATGAGAAGAAATACCCGAGCGGGTAGGGGTAGTCCGGCCCCACCACCGCGTTGTTGGCTGTGGCGATGTATCCCTGGGGCGGGTTGTAGATCGATGGCAGCTCCTCAAAGGGGATGTAGCCCTGCCATTCATAATCGTCCGTCCATCCGGGCACCGGCAGGCGGCTGTCATGCCCCTCCTTGCGCATCGGGATCCAGCCGGGAGTCTGGTAGCCGATATTGCCGTCCACGTCGGCAAAGACGGTGTTCTGCGCCGGGACGACGAAATCCTTGGCTGCCTGGCGGAACTCCTGCCAGTTTTGAGCGCGGTTGTAGCCCAGGATGGCGTTGAATAAGAGGTTGGGCTCCAGGGCCGTCCAGCGCATGGCGATGGCGTACTGCTCCGGCAGCTCCACCCCCGAGACCTGGTCGAAGCCCTCCAGCCTGCCGTATGTCTCGGAGACGATCGGTCCGTGGCGGCTGCTGCGCACCACGATCTCCACCAGCTCTCCGCCGGCGACCTCGATCGTATCCGTGACCAGCTCCATATCCACCCAGCGCCCGTTGACCTCGTATTGGTTCGGGTTATCCGGGTTGATCTTTTCAATGTACAGGTCGACCACGTCCGGTCCAACGTTGGTAAAGCCCCAGGCGATGCGGTCGTTATGCCCCACGATGGCGCCCGGCACTCCAGGGAAGGTATAGCCGGTGACCTCGAACGGGCAGTCCGGCCCCGGGTCGCTGCAGTACAGGCCAATTTCATACCAGATGGCAGGCATCTGCACCCCCAGGTGCATGTCGTTCGCCAGGATGGGTTTGCCGGTGGCGGTGCGCTGACCTGAGATGACCCAGTTGTTGGAGCCGATGTTAGCTTGCAGCCCGCCTGTATCGATGCCCAGCAGGTCGTTCAGCCCCTCGATTTGCGCCCTCAGTGGGTCCAGTGCAGCCGCTATGCCAGACAGCGCACCCGGTTCGGCCCCCAGCGGGCGGGTCTGCTCGCCGAGCTGGAAGCCGGGCAGGATCAGCGGTTTATCCGCCGGGTAGGGCGGGGCAATCTCATCCACCTGCTCAGCGGTGAGCGTCTTCAGCAGGGTCGCCATCTCGATCTCAGCATCCATCTGGCCGCTGCCCAGGTCCCAGGCCATCACCTTGCCCCACGCCATTGAGTGCAGCGGCTGCCAGGGTTCGGGCTTATACCCGCGATTGAGCAGCTTTAATACCGCGTATTCCAGGCTGATCTGGCTGCCCCGGTGCTCCGCCAGGTAGGCGTTCACCCCGTCGGCGTAGGCCTGCAGGATGGCTTCGTTTTCCGGCGTCAGGCCGTCCAGCTCCTGCCGGACGACCCGCTCCCAGCCCATCGTGCGCAGGAAGCGGTCCGTATCCAATTGTCCATCCCCGAACATCTCCGCCAGCCGGCCGGTGGCGATGTGGCGCGAGAAATCCATCTGCCAGAAGCGGTCCTGGGCATGCACGTAGCCCTGGGCGAAGAACAGGTCGTGCGTGGTGCTGGCGTAGATATGCGGGATGCCGTACGGGTCGCGGTAGATGTCCACCGCCCCGTCCAGGCCGGTTATTTGGATTTCTCCATCAATTTGTGGAAATGAACGGCGCACGGTAGTGATACCGTAGAGACCCCCCACGAGCGCCAGCACGATGATAATCCCCAAGACTGTCAGGATAATGCGGCGCAACATATAGACCTCCTAAACTCTCAGTACAGAGCAGCCTGCCCTGCGCTGAGCTACGGACCTTCCTCACCTCCACATGCAACCACCACCGCGATGGCGTGTGTGTGCGTATGGCTGATGCTGAGCGCCCAGTCCCCCAGGCCGCGCTCACCCGCCAGCTGTATGGCAGCTCCATGCAGGCTCAACAGCGGCTCGCGCTGCGCGCCGCGCAGCACGACGATATCGTGCCAGCTCACCAGGCCAATGCCCGTTCCCAGGGCTTTCGAGACCGCTTCTTTGGCGGCAAAGCGTCCTGCCAGCGAGGTCACGTTCGATCCCACCTCGTCCAGCTCCTGGGAGGTGAAAATCCGCCGCAAGAAGCGCTCACCGTGGCGCTCAAGCGTCTCCTGAAAACGCTGGATATCGACCATGTCGACGCCGGTGGCCAATTTCATTATTCCCCCACGGGTCCGGCGATCCCCACCCCCAGCCGGTCAGGGTGCAGGTAGCGGCTGGCGGTCTCCAGCACCTCTTCGACCGTCACCGCGTTCACCAGGGACGGATAGCGCCGGTAGTAATCCAGCCCCAGGTCGTAGCGCTCCAGGTTCAGCAGCGCGCCCGCCACGCCGCCGTTAGATTCCAGGGTCAGCGGCAGCCTACCGATGAAATTCGCCTGGCTGTCCGCCAGCTCCTCCTGCGTGACCGGCTCACTGGAGAAGCGGCGGATCTCGTCCCGGATCAGGTCCATGGCGCGCTCCACGTTGGCCGGGTCGACGCCAGCCGACACCGTGCACGGACCGGGTCCAAGCCCGCCGTTCAGGCTGCTGTTGGCGTAATAGGCCAGGCCGGCTTTTTCGCGCACCGCATCCCCGATGCGGCCCATCATACCGAACTGCCCGAGCACGCTGTTGCCCAGCACAGCTGCCATGTACTCGGGCGCGCGGCGCGGCGGTCCAGCTACGCCCATCAGGATATCCGCCTGGTATTTGCCGGGGATAGCCACGCGCTTGACGGTCGTCTCTTTCAGCAGGTTCAGCTTCGGCAGCTCTGGCGGGGCAGGCTGCTGCGGGTTGGTCCAATCGTCCAGCACCGATGTCACCATCTCCACTGCCTGCTGCGGCTCGACTGCCCCCACCACGGCGATGACCATGCCCGCCGGGCCGTAGTGCTTGCGGTGAAACTCGACCAGGTCCTGGATCGTCAGAGCCTGCACCGTCTCCGGGTAGCCGTCTTCGGGACGGCTGTAGGGATGGCCCGTGTAGACGATCTCATCGAAAGCCAGCGAAGCCATCTCGCCGGTGTCCTGGACGCGGATTGCCAGGCGGGTGAGAATTTGCGCCCGCAGCCGCTCCACCTGTTCCTCCGGAAAAGCCGGCTGGCGCAGGGCTTCCGACAGCAGGTTCAGCAGCAGCCCCAGGTCTTCTGCCAGCGCCTTGCCGCCGAATCCGGTGGTATGCGTGGAGCCGTCGAAGCTCAGGTTGGCGCCCGCCGATTCCAGCGCCTCGTAGATCTGCTGAAAGCTGCGCGGCTGCGTGCCGCGCATTAGCGCCGCGGCGGTAAAACCAGCCAGGCCAAGCTTCGCGTCCGGCTCGAACATGCCGCCGCACTGGATGTAGCCGCTGACCACCACCGACGGGCTGTTGAAATTCGGGCGCGTGAGCACCACGATGCCGTTCGGCAGGCTGGCACGGGTGATATTCTCCGGACCGGGCAGCGATGCCGCTCCAAGAGCCGCGTGTCTGCGCAGTGCTGTCCTCTGAGAGCTGCTCATTCCGCCTCTCCTTCCACGGATGTCCCGTTGCCCGTCGGCTGGTATACCCCCAGGTTGCGGTTCTGCGCTCGCAGGTAAACCTGTGCTACCCGCTGCACATCTTCCGGCGTGACCTGTGCCAGCCGGTCCAGGTATCCCGTGAACCAATCGTAGGAGGCGAACATCTCGGAGAAGCCCAGCCAGAACCCCTGGTTGGTAATGCTCTCGCTGCCGTACGCGAACAGGGCGCGCGCCTGCTTCACCGCCCTCGCCAGCTCGTCTGCCTCTGGCGGGGCGTCCTGCAGGCGGGCGATCTCGCCATCCAGCACTGCCAGCACCTCCTCCACCTCCCGTTCGGGGCGCGGGAGGAGCGTGATGGTGTGCAGGAAGGGATCGATGGTGGCTTGCAAGCCGCCGTGCACGCTCACCGCCAGCTCGCCTTCTACCAGGGCGCGGTACAGGCGTGAGGTCTTGTTGGAGATGCCCCCGCCGAACATGTTCAGGTTGCTGGGTCCGGTCAGCAGGCTGTCCAGCACCGTGAGCGGGAAGAAATCGGGGTGTGAAGCT
>CAZGIX010000198.1:0-8978 GCA_964525785.1 uncultured Anaerolineaceae bacterium | reverse complement strand
ACTGCGTGAGTTCAACCTTTCCCTGGGGCCTGGAATTATCGGCCTGGTAGGGCCCGATGGGGCTGGGAAGTCTACGCTCATGCGCATCCTGGCAACCATTTCCAACCCGACCGAGGGAAAGGTGCTGTGGAAAGGCGCAGATGTAGCGCGGAACCCGGACCGGCTGCGGGCGGTATTATGCTACCTGCCCCAGGATTTTGGGGTATACCCGAACTTGAATGCCATCGAATTCCTGGAGTACCTGGCAGCTGCCAAGGGGCTGGAACGAGCCCCTGCCCGCGATCGGATTGACGGGCTGCTGGAGCTGGTCAACCTGCGCGATGCAGCCCGCCGCCCGCTGGGCGGATATTCCGGCGGGATGAAGCAGCGGGTCGGCATTGCCCAGGCCCTGCTCAACGATCCACAAGTGCTCATCGTGGATGAGCCGACGGTAGGCCTGGACCCGGAAGAGCGTGTGCGCTTCCGTAACCTGCTCTCCACCCACATCATCTCAGATTCTGAAGCGGTCGCTATCCGCATTGCTTTCATTCGCGAAGGCCGCTTGCTCTCCTGCACAACACCGGAAGACCTGCTCCAGGAGGTGGAAGGCAGGGTGTGGGAGTGGACGGTCATGAGCGACAGGCTGTAATCCACTTCCCCGCCTGGGTTGACTGCGATAGAGTCGGTGGTAAATCCGCCGATGTCGATGACTAAGGAACGACCAGCGTTCAGGTCAGAGCGCTGGTAGTGCTGACCATCTTCGGCTAGGAGCACGTTCATCAGCCCGCCCACCGGCTCATCGAAAGTGTTGGCATAAGTCACCCGGAAGCGTTTCTCGCTGCCATTGGTTT
This sequence comes from uncultured Anaerolineaceae bacterium, assembly GCA_964525785.1. GTDB lineage: Bacteria > Chloroflexota > Anaerolineae > Anaerolineales > UBA4823 > JAQBDA01. The sequence goes on along the minus strand of CAZGIX010000198.1, from coordinate 8,148 downwards.
CGACCTGCCAATCCCCGATCACAGCTTTCATCAGATGTTGCCGGAAATTCACATCGCCGGGAGGATGGCTGCCGAAGACCATGATCTCCCCTCCCCGCTCGTATAGTCTTGCCAGGGCAGCCGCAGCGAAGATGCCGTAGTAATCGCGGGTGTAGCGCGCAGCTCCTGTGCGTTGGATGTGCACTCCGTGTCGCTCGGCGCTCTCCCCGACCGCATAAGGTAGGCCGTTGATTCGAGAGTAATCCAGCGATAGGCTGGTTTTACCCGCCCTTGCCAGAATCCCCCGAAACTCGGTCTCTGTAAGCTGTTTCAGAGCGTGAGGAAAAGTTACCTCACCCTGTTCACGCCGGGCGATCTTGGCCTTAATGATGCTGTTTCCAGCATCAAGGATCATCACACTCATCAATGACCTCCATTTCTCCAGGTGTATACATTCATTTACAGGTACCTTTTACACTTGTAGACGCTTCCCTCGCTATAGCTTTTCGAGGCCCGCAGCGATGGTCACCAGTGTTTTCGGTGTGTTTCAAATGGGCACCCAAGGACGCCATTTTGATCAGCCATACCTGGCCGACTTTGATGCCATCCAGCTTCCCTCCGCGCAATAAGCGTCGCAGGTACTGGCTGCAATAGCCTGTGACCTCAGCCGCAGCTTGAACGGTAATAAGTTTATCTACGAGAATTCCTGCTGAAATCTGAAAGGGGGGAACTTTGCTATTAAACGAAACCATCCCGACCTGCTTTCAAAAATCCCCCGGCAGTTCAGCCAGCTGATCACGCTGCTCAAAACGCAGCATAGCCAGGAACTGGTCAACGGGGAGAGATTGCGGTTCGGGATGCGTCCTATGTGGTGGGCGGTATAGGACTCGAACCTACGACCTTTGCGATGTCAACGCAACGCTCTAACCAACTGAGCTAACCGCCCGAGATTTCAGTGTGGCAGATTATACCTTCCTGATGCGAATTTCGCAAGCCGTCTAAAACTGGAGAGAAAGATTTCGCCGCCAAGGCACGAAGGGCGCCTTTGCGTTAATTTTCTTTCCTACCACCAAGGCACCAAGACACGAAGGGAAGAAGAATTGCCTATTGATAACCTGGTGTCTTGGTGACTTCGTGGTGATATTTCTTATTGGCAAATGAATAGATTTCACCACAGATGCCGAAGGTACGCAGAGAAAATCGATAAAAATCTGTGTGGCGACGGATTTTTCTGCCCGAGGCAATTAGCCATTACCTAAAACTCAATCGTGCCGAGGAAGTCCGCCAAAATATCCGCCACCGCCTGGGGCTTCTCCAGCATCACCATGTGCCCCGCCTGTGGGACAATCTCGAGCCGGGCGCCAGGGATATGATCGTAGAGAAAGCGCGCATAGCGCGGCGGGGTCATCTGATCGTCCTCACCGAACACCAGCAGGCACGGCAGGCGCAGCTCCGCCACCCGGCCCATGACATCAAAGCTGTTACACGCCAGGAAGTCCCCGTGCAGCACGCTCGGACGGGTTCCTGCCAGCACTCTGGCCGCCAGCTCCACCAGGCGCGGGGCAGCCTGCGGGCCGAACGACCCCGCGATCACCAGGGCAACCGCCTGGGCAAACGTATCGCTAGATGAAGCGTACTGTAAAAGCTGCGGCATAACCCGCAGGCGCGCTCCCGAGGCGACCACCCCGATCCCCAGGACATGCTCGGGATAATCCAGAGCCAGCACCTGGGCAATGGCGCCGCCCATCGAATGGCCAATGAAAAATGCGTTGTGCAGCCCGACCGCACGCATCCAGGTGATTATCTCGACGGCATAGCCCTGGATGGTTTGCTGGCCGCGCCCGCCCGACCTGCCGTGCCCGGGCAGATCCAGGGCATACACTTTAAACCCGGTCAAACGCCGCACCTGCGAAGGCCAGTTCAGGTTTGTGCCGCCTGCACCGTGCAACAGCACCACCGGCAGCCTCTCCCCCGCCTGGTAGATGTGGTAGTAGATATCCGCCGCGACAGCCATCGATCTCCGTGACATTCCTCTCTTAGTGCCCATCCGCCCGGAACGCAGCCCACAATCTCAGGGCCAGGCTCGCCAGCAAGCCAGCCATTCCCCAGACTGGCGCCAGGCGCAGCACTGCCCAAACCTGCTGCAGGGTGAAGTCTGGCGTTGGGTGAGCATGCAGCCCGCTCTTCAGCACCATCAACGCGACCGCCAGCGGGGCTACAGCCAACCCGGCAAACCCGCCCAGCAAGAGCGCTGTGACAGCGCGCGTGGTGGACCAGCGGCAGCGAAACGCCAGCCAGGCGGCGGACAGGCTGCAAATCAGTGCCGCGAACACGAAATACCCGCGCGGGGTAAGGTCCTCGAAGGGCAGCCAAACGAATATGGCAGCTCCCAGGAACAGTGCAAGGATCCGCAGCCGGCGCAGCGCTTTTGGAACCGCAGGCATCACTGGCCGCGCCGCATCCGCTCTGCAGCGCCTTCGGTCAGGGGGATGATAATCGAGATGCGCGTGCCCTGACCGAGCTTAGAATCGACCCGCAGGTGTCCGTTGAGCAGCTCGGTGCGCTCGCGCATGTTAACCATGCCCATGCTGCCGCGGTTTTCGTAGCCAGAATCCACTGCCTGGGGATCGAAGCCGACGCCGTTATCCTCGATCTCCAGCAAGGCCAGCTCGTCCCCGCCGGACCCCAGCCGCACCCAGATCTGGGCTGCCTGGGCGTGCTTACGGGCATTATTCACGGCTTCCTCCACGATGTAAAAGATCACTCCCTGCTTGCCGAGCTCGATTTGAGAGACGATCTCTGCATCGGCAGCCACCCGCACATCCTGCCCATAGGTCTCGCGCATCTTGTCCGCCATCGACTCAAGAGCCGGGACCAGCCCCTGCGATTCCAGCACCAAAGGACGCAGGGTGAACAGCATATGGCGGATTTCCTTGGTCGTCCGGCGAGCCAGCTCCTCGATCTTGTACAGCTCTTCGGAAGCCGACTTCGGATCGCGCTCCAACAGGCGCCGGGCGAAGTTCACCCGCATAGCGATGGCAGCCACGGTCTGAGTGGGTCCATCGTGCAGGTCGCGCGCCAGCTTGTTGCGCGCCTCCTCCTGGATCTCCATCATGCGTTCCTTCTCTTGCTCCAGCTCTCGGTACAGGCGCGCGTTTTGGATGGCAATGGTGGCCTGGTTGCCGATGATATCCAGCACCTCGCGGCGCTCCGGGCTGAAGAAGTTGGCTGCCGGATGGGCGTAGAGCAGCACGCCGTAGGTATCCAGCCCGCTGCGCAGGGGGATGCAGTAGGCAGATTTGCAGGTGCGCATGGCGATCAAGCGTCCCAGCTCCGGATCGCTGGCTACCTCACCGGAGGGCTGCGCCTCACCGCCATCGATCACCCCCCCGATCAGCCCGGTCGTACCGGGCAGAGTCTTGCGCATGTCTGCATGGGTAAAGCGGCGGGCAGAGCCAACCCTCAGCTCGGTGACGCCTTCCCTGGTATCGGCATACAGCAGCACCGCGCAGACAATGCGTTGGTGATCACCATCGCCGCCTTCCAGTGCCCCGGTGCTCAGGTCGAGGGCCGTATCCAACACTCGCTGGTAGTTCAGGCTGCTGCTCAATGCGGAGACAAGCTGGTAGAGAGAGCCGCGACTTTGGACGTCTGCCCGCCCGCCTCCGGAGCGTGAGGCAGCCTGGGGGTGTGTGATCCTGGCCTGGATGCGTTGGGAGAGCAAACCGAAGATCAGTGCCACGATCACATACAGGGGCAGCAGCGTTGCCAGGTAAGCCAGGACGGCCACAAAACCGCTCACCGGGTAAGCGACGGTGCCTTGCACCAGCAGGCTGACCAGCGCAACCACCAGGCCCCCGCGCAAGCCGAAGTACTGCGAAGCCGTCATGACCGGCAGCAAGCCGGCCCAACCAATAGCCCCGTTCAAGGCGCCGCTCAGGTAAAAGAGCAGGTAGGCAAATGCCATATCCACGCCAACAGCCAGGTAGTGGTGCGCCGGCAGGCGATGACCGAATGCCACCATCACCGTCAGGCTGGCGTTCCAGAGCGCGGCAAGGAGCACTGTCACGATCAGATAAGGGGATATATTCTTCCCCAGGTATAACGAGAGCGTCAGCCCGAAAAGGGCCAGCCAGCGCAGAGAGACAGTGATTTGATCTTCGAAGCGATAAGGGGGTGAACCGGCACCCATAGCAATATCATAACTGATAAGAAGCCCTGCGGCGGTCGATATTACCCCCCGGCGCTTATCATTTCAGTAAGTATTGGGATGGCTGCCATGACCGCCCGGGCGCGATGGCTGAGCCGGTTTTTCTCTGCCGGTGAAAGCTCTGCCATCGTCTTGCCCAGCTCGGGCAGCAGAAAGATCGGGTCGTAGCCAAACCCGTTCAGGCCGCGTTCTTCGGGGATGATCTCTCCAAAGCACTGGCCCTCGGCATGGCGCAGCAGTCCGGCAGGCGTTGCCAGGGCAACCGTGCAGTGGAAATGCGCCGTCCATGGACGCGCATGGCCTCGCAGCCGCCCGAGCAGGTAGACGCGCCGGTCTTTGTCGGTCGCTCCGGGCTGGGGGGCAAAGCGCGCCGAGCGGATCCCCGGCTGGCCTCCCAGGGCATCAACTTCCAGGCCCGAGTCATCTGCCAGGGTGAGCAGCCCGGCAGCCTGCGCGTAGCTCAGCGCCTTATGGGCTGCATTTTCGGCGTAGGTTTCCCCATGTTCCGCCACTTGCAGGTGCAGGCCGAGCTGTGTAGGGGTAAGGAGCTGGACCGGCAGGCCAACCAACAGGGCCTGCATCTCCTTCAATTTGCCCGGATTGCCGCTGGCGATTAAAAGAGCAGTCATGAGCGCCTCCGAATTACAATTTTAATAGCACAAAACAAACTCTCTCGCAATAAATAAGGTATAACTTGACCTTCGAATTTAACTATGCTATAATCTTTTAACCGACCGATTGATCACCAGCCTACAGGGTAATATCCACCCCATTGTAGCCGATTGCAGACATCTCAGCGACCAACACTACTCCAGTGTCAAATTCCCACAACCTTCTCCGGCTGAACGTCGGCTTTTTAATTAATCAAACCGTTGGAGCCAGCCGGGATTTCACCTTCGATGTACCCGACATCCACCTGGAGCCCGATCTCGACCTGGGCAATCTTAACGGCACGGCACGCGTCTCACGCACAGCCCAAGGGCTGCTGGTTCAGGTAAAAATGCACGCCACACTCCATACGGAGTGTGTGCGCTGTTTAACGGAGTTCGAGCAGGCTTTAGCCATCGACTTCACCGAGCTGTACGCCTTTTCCAGAAAATCGACTACCGACTCGGATCTGATCCTGCCCGAGAATGCACATATAAACCTGGCGCCGCTGGTGCGCGAGTATATGCTGCTGGACATCCCGATCAAACCGCTGTGCACCCCAGATTGTAAGGGGCTTTGCCCGACCTGTGGTGAAAACCTGAATGAAATTCAATGTGGACACCAGCCCGAAACCATAGACCCACGACTGGCTGTCCTCAAGTCACTTCTCAGTAAGGATAACGAGGCTTGATCTCTAGCCCAAATTCATTATTGCGCGCCTGTCATCCAGGAGGGAAGTGCATGACATTACCAGGTAACCAGATGACTGAAGCGGATGTGCTGAGCACCTTACTCGACAAAGCCGACCTGCACGGCTACCTTACGTTAGAAGACATCCTGGAAGCCAACCAAACGGATGATGAGCCCGAAAGCGCCAAGAAGTACGTCGCTTTTCTTCGCCGCAAAGGCGTGGAAATCATCGAAGACGAACGCGACGATCCATACGGCGAAGACGATATCCAACCCGAAAACCCCGGATTTTTCTCCAACCTGGAGAACCTCAGCGCCAGCGACACGGTAGAGATCTACTTGAAGGAGATGTCGCGCGTGCCCTTGCTGACGGTCAATGAAGAAGTCGACCTGGCCAAACGGATCGAGCAAGGGCACTCGGCGCAGGCCGAGCTGACCCGGCTGAATGGGCGCACCAGGACCGTCTGGCGCCGCCAGTTGGAGGAGACCGTACATGACGGTTCGCTGGCTCGTGAGCATCTTATCAAGGCCAACACCCGCCTGGTCGTCAGCATCGCTAAAAGATACACCAACCGCGGCGTGCCTTTCCTGGATTTGATCCAGGAAGGCAACCTGGGCCTGATGAAAGCCGTCGAGAAATTCGAGTACCGGCGTGGCTTCCGCTTCTCGACCTATGCCACCTGGTGGATCCGCCAGACAATCACCCGCGCCATCTCCGACCAGGGGCGCACCATACGGCTGCCGGTTCATATGACCGACCGCATTCGCCAGCTTTACCGCACCTCTCACGATATGGAGCAGTCCCTGGGCAGGCCGCCCACGCCGGATGAGCTCGCCTGCCAGATGGACATCGCCCCACAGAAAGTGCTGTGGATGCTGCAGGTCTCCTGGGTGCCGATCTCATTGGAGAGCCCGATCGGCGATGAAGACGATTCCGAGCTGGGCATGTTCGTCGAGGATAAGATCACTCCCACGCCCTCGCAGGCTGTCTACGAGAGCATGCTGCGCGAGCGCGTCGACGAAGTGCTTTCGACCCTCACACCCAGGGAAGCGCGCATCCTGCGCATGCGCTTCGGGCTGGATGACAACCACCCGTACACCCTCGAAGAAGTAGGTGCGAAGTTCGGACTGACCCGCGAGCGCATCCGCCAGATAGAAGGCAAGGCTTTAAGGCGCCTGCGCCATCCTTGCCAGGCGCGCCAGCTGCGCGAGTATTTTTAGGGACCATGGCTCCTTGACAAAAAAGACACGCCCGTTTAGACTCTGCCTCACGATTTGAAGGATGGATGAAATGGTTTCGGGCCGTGTACGCCTCACTCTGGCTGTTATTCTGATGTCCATGCGCATGGGAATGCTTCAACGCGCCTGGGCAGCCGCAAGGGAATCGGCCTGACCGATCCGGTTTGATCTTTGCAGGGCTGTCCAGATCAGGACAGCCCTTTTCTTTTGACATTTGTTTTTCATTTTGCTATCGATTGGGAGGACGCCATGTCCAAGAACATCCTGGTTTCTGTCGCCTGGCCTTACGCCAACTCGCCCATCCACGCCGGCAACATCACCGGCTCGTACCTGCCTGCCGATATCTTCGCCCGCTACCAGCGCCTGGCGGGCAACCAGGTCCTGATGGTATCCGGCTCGGACGCCCACGGCACGCCGGTGACCGTGCGCGCTGACGCAGAAGGCAGCACGCCGCTGGATGTTTACCAGAAATACCATGCCAGCTTCCTGGAGCTGTACCAAAAGCTCGGGCTGGCGTACGACCTGTTCACCAGCACGCACACCCAAAACCACTTCCAGGTCTCGCAGGCGATATTCCTGGCCCTGCAGAAGAACGGCTACCTGTACATTCACACCGAGCCTCAGTGGTATTCACCCTCCCAGCGGCGCTTCCTCCCCGACCGGTATGTCGAAGGCACCTGCTACATCTGCGGCTACACCAACGCCCGCGGCGACCAATGCGATAACTGCGGCAATCTGCTGGACCCCAGCCAGATCATCGAGCCGCGCTCGAAGATCGACGGCTCGACGCCCGAGCTGCGCGAGACCGAACATTTCTACCTGGATCTGGGCAAGCTGCAGTCCAAGGTGGTGGACTTCCTGCGGCAGCGAGAAAGCTACTGGAGGCCTAACGTGCTGCGCCAGTCCCTGGGGCAGATCGAGGCCAACGCCCTGCACGGACGCGCCATCACGCGTGACCTGGATTGGGGCATCCCCGTCCCGGTCGAGGGATGGGAGGGCAAATGCATTTACGTCTGGTTCGAGGCGGTGATCGGCTATCTATCCGCCGCCATCGAGTGGTCGCAGATCAGCGCCCAGCCGGATGCCTGGCACGACTGGTGGTACGACGCCGCAGCGCGCGCCTACTACTTTATCGGCAAAGACAACATCCCCTTCCACGCCGTGATCTGGCCTGCCCAATTGATCGGCGCCGGGGATTGGTTCGGCAAGATCTTCGAAGGTCAGGAAGGTCACCGCCTGGTGCTGCCGTATGACGTGCCCGCCAACGAGTTCTTGAACCTGGAAGGGCAGAAGATCTCCGGCAGCCGCAACTGGGCGGTGTGGGGATTGGACTTCCTCAGCCGCTACGACCCCGACCCGCTGCGCTACTACCTGACGGTCAA
>CAZGIX010000197.1:0-9083 GCA_964525785.1 uncultured Anaerolineaceae bacterium | reverse complement strand
AAAATTGATTAGAGTTATCAAGTGATTATTGCAATTGAATGGTGGATTAAACCATTCCGCGATTACTTTTTAGGAATTCACCATGGAGAAAACAACATGCCGTAGACGATTGGTCGTCAGCGGCATGTTTGCGCTCCCCAATGCATCAAGCCTTGAGTGTGGCTTGATCTCGCGGTCGTAGATAAATAGTTGTATTGACCAGCTGCAATAGTATCGCGCTAATTGGTATTAATGTTTTATTAATGTTTCATTAATGTTTTGAAATTCCCAATTTTACAGGAAATTTACCACTAAGCTGCTATGACTCTGTTTCATCTCGACAAAAAAATCACCACGAAATCTCCAGGGCACGGAGGTGGTATTTTCAGAACATTCACCAAGATACAAGATTTTAGAAGGAGTATTTTAGATTTTCTTCGTGACCTGGTATCTTGGTGGTAAATATCGTCTAACACCGCGTCTGCCAATCCGCGCAGAGTTAGTATAATTCAGGGGTTATGCGACGACGAAGCCTGGCAGTTGTCTATTGTGTGCTGTGCGTCATAGAAGGGATTTGGGCCTTGGCTTCCATCTGGAGGCTGCCCGGCGACGGAATTAGCCAACTGCGCATAGTCATTTTAGCAGTGGTTGCCCTGGGCGTTGGCGGATTTGTGGCTCTGGCTGTCTGGGAGTGGAGCGCCAGTGATGAGGCTCGCTCCCTGCTCTCGCGTCTGATGGTGTCGCCTGCCCGGGTTGCAGGTGTCTTCTGGCTCTGGCTGCTCCTCCTTTTGGCTGTCTACCCTGCAGGATTCTCTCCCATGCGCATCGGATTGATCAACAGCTTGTTCAGGCGCGCATTGCCGTTGCTCATCTGGGCGGCCCTGGCTATCCTCCAGTTTTATATCCTCGTCCTGCTGCTGCACGGAGCTGGGTATTTCCAACAAGGTTGGCAGTCTATTGTGAGGCACCGGCGCACGCAGGCGGCCCTGCGGGCGCTGCGCTCTCCCGCTGCTGGCTATGCTTTGTTATTGGTCTCCTTCGTGATCGGGCTGACCAAGCTGTATTACGGGCGCTTTGTCGACGAAGCTGACAACCTGACGGTGGGCTGGCTGCTGACCCAGGGATCTACCCTTTACAAAGATGTTTTTTCGCACCACTTCCCCTTCCCATATATCTGGGTTGCCGGGGTGGTGCGACTGGCGGGCAACTCATTTGCGGCAGTCCGCATTTCCCTCTTATTGCTGCACCTGGGGCTGTTTGCGGTGAGCATGAAGACCACCCGCCTGTACCAGGTCATCGGTCTGACATCCCTGGCGTGGAATCTGATCAACCATTTCCACCGCGGGCAGGAGGCTATCTACGCCACCTTCGAGTGCCTGCTCATGGCAGCCGCCTTTTTCACCATCTTCAACCTGCTGGTCAGGCGCTCCAGGCCTGGAAAATTCACCCTGCTGTGGATCGGGACCACCCTGGGCATGGCGTTACTCACCGACCCGCTGATGGTATACCCGGCAGGCATCGCTCTGCTGGGAGTCTTTATTTCGGGGCTGAGGCAGCGGGCACCTGCCGCGGTGCCGCTGCGAGAAGGACTGCGCCGAGCCCTGTGGAGCGGGGGCGCGATCGCTGTGCTGCTGGGTGTCTTTGCCGTTTATTTGCTCGCCTCCGGCACAGCCGGTGACTTTTACCAGCAGGCCATCTGGTTCAACCAGGAGATCTACGCCAAGTATGAGGATGCGCGCACGCTGCGCTTCGATACCCTCCTGCGTAATGCAGCCACCGGGCTGGATGTCTTCAACCCGCGCTGGGTGAGGCATATCGACCCCTTCATCTCCCTGCCTACCTATCGCTCAGTCAAGCTGGAAGACGAGAACCTGTATGCCACCTGGATCTTCTCCGGCCTGCTCTCCCGCCTGTCGATCCTGGCTTGCATGGCTGGACTGGCGATGCGGCGCAGGATTTCGGCGCTGGCCTTCCTGTACCTGTTCGCAGCGGCCATGATGGTGCGCGCCAGCGACGGCCTGTATGCTATGGGCTTTACATTGGTCAGCCTGTTTGCCGCTTTCTACCTGCAGGTCGAGCTGCGCCGACTGGCCTTTTTCCGGGCAATCCACACGCGCCAGGGCGGGCTCAGCACCGGCTGGCAGGTAGTGCAGTGGGTCTGGCTGCTGGTGCTGGTCTTCATCGGTGGGATGCAGGTCTGGTCCGCCTTCCGTGGGGGATATTACATCGTCAAGAACTGGAATTGGTTCGCCAGCCAGCGGCATGTGCGCATGTACGATGAGTTCGGGGATGAGATCCGCGACCTGGCGTGCGGTTCACCGGACCTGGAGCTCTCGGTCTTCCCGATCAACCCGATCGTGCACTTCGTGACCGGCATCCCTCCGGCGTCGAGGTATGTATACATGTACCCGTGGGTGGCGGAGATCGGGAAGGAGGAGCTGATCACCGAGCTTAAGGCCAATCCGGCGGCGGTGGTATGGATCAACACCGGCAGGAAGAGCGGCGAGCCCGATTCGCCGGCTGTGTACATGGCGGAGGTGATCGATTTTCTGAACGAGGAGTATTTCGTCCTCGGGCAGGATTTTTGGCTGTCGCCAGAGCTGGCGGAACGCTGCGGGGTGGAGCCAGGGAAGACCCCGTTTACGGATGAGATCAGCGAATAAGGATGGATATCAACGCAGAGACTCCACCTGAGTACGGCGGAGCAAGCGCAGAGTGCGATGTTGCTGAAAATCGCCGGTCGCACTGCGCGCCTTGACAGGTCTATATCATAGCAGTATGATCGGCGGATGTTTAACCGCCGGTTATTTACGATATTAAGTATCGTTTTCGTACAGATAGCTGGTGCAGCCCTCATCCTGCCTATCCTCCCCTTGTACGCCGAGCGGCAGTATAACCTAGGGCCTGCCAGCGTCTCGCTGCTGGTCTCGTCCTTCTTCATCGCCCAATTCTTCGCCGGCCCTCTGCTCGGGCAGCTTTCCGACCGCTACGGGCGCGTGCCGCTCCTGATCTTGAGCCAGATCGGATCGGCGATCAGCTTCTTCATGATGGCGGCAGCCGGCAGCGCCTGGATGCTGTTCGCGGCGCGCAGCGTGGATGGCATCACCGGGGGCAATATCATCATTGCGCAGGCTTACGTGACCGACATCACCCCGAGCGAGAGGCGCACGGAGGCTTTCGGCTACATCTTCGCCGCCTTCGGGATTGGCTTCATCGTGGGTCCGGCGTTGGGTGGGTTGCTCTCGGCCTGGTTTGGAGCGCGCATCCCGTTTATCGTCGCTGGGGTAGCAGCGCTGGTCACAGCTGCGATGTGCCTGGTGCTGGAAGAAACCGTCCCATCCCGTAAAGTAGTCCCGGCTTCCTCTGGACAACCGGATCATGCGCCTCGCCCGGCGCTCCCAGCGCCCCAGCTCACCATCCGACTCAGTCCGACCCAGGTGCTGCACAATACTCCCTTACTGCTGATCATGGCGGTGGGTTTCATCGGCCAGTTCGGATTGGGGATGATGCAGGCCACGTTTGCACTATACGCCGCGGTATTGCTCTTCCCCGGCGCAAGTAACAATGCCACTAATTTAGGGGTGGGCTTGCTGTTGGCAGTGGTGGGATTGGGGCAGTTTGTCACCCAGACCTGGCTGATCCACCCGCTCAAACAGCGCCTGGGAGATGCCCGCCTGGTCATCCTGGGGAACCTGGTGCGCGCCGCAGCCCTCCTGATCTTTGCGCTGGTCACCTCGCCCTGGCTTGCCGCGGCTGGATCGCTCTTTTTTGCTATCGGGATGGGTTTGACAGTGCCCCCGCTGCAAACCCTGGCAATCCACACGGTGGACGAATCGCTGCGCGGCGGGGTGCTAGGAGTTTTCCAATCTGCGCTCAGCCTGGCGATCATTTTCAGCACCTCGATCGCCGGGGTCATCTTCACTGCCGGCCCAAGGCTGCCTTTCTGGACCGGGGCGATCCTCTCACTGGCAGCCATCCTGCCGGCATTGAGCGTGATGCGTCAGGCAGACCAGCAGGTGATGGTGCCCAATCCATCGCCAGGTCAGGCAGATTGATGATCTATTCGCCAGCGTCCCAATAAATCCTGGCCTGTATACAACTGCCAGGCAATGATGAACAGTGCTACCTGCGAGAATGCCAGCCAGACCAGCAGTATGGTCAGGACGATTGAAGCCTGGTCGATCCAAATGGGCAGATCCGCTTGAAACTGGTCGATCTGGACCTGGTATGCAGACATCTTGGCGTCATACGCCACCAGGGTAGCCGTCAGGGTCTGGGCGGACGTCTCCAGGCTGGCAAATCCGGTGGTGAGCGACCTGATCGTCTCCTGGGTTAAAGTAGATACCTGGCTGACCTTATCCTGTCCCTCCACGATCTGATTGTACAGCGTCTGCAGGCTGGCAGCGGCTTCTTCCAGCTGCTCCACGCCCGGCACTTCAAGGTTGACCAGGGGAAGCTCGTTCAGCTTCTCGATGGTCTCTTTGATGTTCAAAACCACATCGCGAAACCCCTCGATCCGGTCGGCGACTGCGGTGATGAACGGCACCAGGGTATCTTCCAACTTACTCACCAGGTCGGCAATGACCTGGATGTCCTCAGCGCCTTTCAACCCCAGCGTATCCAGGGCGGACTGCAGGGCATCAATCTGCTGCTGGACCGATTCCAGCTCGGTCCTGGCGCTCTGCAGGTCAGCCTGGGCAGTCCGCAGGTCGCTTTCGATCGTCCCCAGGCGGGCCAGTCCGTCGTCGGTCAGGCGCTGGTTGTAAATCCAGATCAGGGCAATACCCGCCATGCTGGATAGGAAGAAGGCGACGCTTAGCACCAGCAGGATCAGGGAAAAAGCGCGTTGGGTTTTATTCATGATTGGCCTCCAGCTGGATTGTACACCAGCTGGATTTACTCTGCATAGTCCCCCCTGTTGCAGGGGTGCACTCAATTGTTGTGGGTTTGGGTTGTGTGTTGTGGGCGGCGTAGCCGCCCACAACACACAACCCATCTCATTCAACAACAACTTTTTAGTGCTCCCTGTTGCAACCCTTGCGATGGGGGAATTGAGGGGGGGTGCGGTTGACTACTTGCGCAGGCTCAGGCGCATCACCTGTGGGTCGTTGCTGACCGTGTACAGCTTGTTCTGCAGGTCGAAATTCACACCGAACTCAAAACCACCGAAATTGAATGCATCCAGATAGCGCCCGGTGCTGTCAAAGACCTGCACACCCTTGAAGTCAGAGACGTACACGCGCCCCTGCCCGTCAATTGCCAGGTCGCCAGGGGCGCGGAACTGGCCTTTCTCGTCGCCATCGCCCCCAAAGCGGCTGCTGTAGCGCCCGTCAGGCGTGTACTTGAAAACAGCGTTGTTGAAAGACCCCAGCACGTAGATATTCCCCAATCCGTCCAGGTCGATCTGGCAATCCAGCTCGCTGTCGCGGGAGATGCTGCTGACCGCCTCCGGAATGTAGAGCACCTGTTCGTAGCTTGAATTGAAGACGGCGACATCTTCCGAGCCGACGACTGCGGCAATGCGCCCGTCTGCGCTGGAGTTCAGGTCATTAAAGTAGTAATCCTGTGGATTGGGGATAGGCTCCAGCTCTCGACCAGTGGTGGTATCGAAGCGGTGCACGTCGCCTCCGGCTACGGCCAGCAGAGCGCCGGATGGCTCGGCCTCCAGCGAAACGATAATCGTATCCTCGCCGAGATTGGCCTGCCAGCGGAATGCCCCGCTCGGATCGAAGGATTGGATGCGTCCCGTGTCAAAGTCGGCAGCATAGATGTTGCCTTCCCGGTCAGCGGCGATGGTGCGTGGGTCGCTGAACTGCCCCGCACCGATGCCCTCCTCGCCGAACTGCAGCTCGATGTCCACGAATGAAGATGGGTTGACTTTGTTGAACAGCGGCGCCAGCGGTCCGCCATCCTGGGAAAAAGCCATCACCAAAGGGATAATGGTCGCCGCCAGGATCACCAGGATCAGGGCGATTATCCAGCAGGAGATGCCTGCCCCGGTGGCAGCCACGGTAGGGCCGACCAGGCGGGGGTCGAGCTTGATGGTCCTGCGGCTAGAAATATCGCGGTTCACATCCCTGGCAGCGCCTGGCTCGATGTTTCCCGCCATGGCGAGTGATCCCCTCCCCGAGCTGAATGTGGTGGTCACCAGATCGCCTGCCTGCATGGCCTCGACGGCTTCTTTCGATTCTTTCAAACCCAGCCCAGTGATCTGGCGGTACAGCTTGATGGCTTCTATCTTATTGCCCTTTTGCGCCAGGTTGAGCACTTCCAACAGGTCGCCGGTAGGCCCTCCGGATCCCAGCAAGCCCTGGAGTAAATCCGATACCGCTTGCAGGTTTTCCCCGCGCTCGATCGCCTCCACCAGGTCCTTGGACTGCTTCACCCAAACCGGTGAGCTCGCGGACGTGTTTGATGACCTCGATCTTGTCTATCTGCCCCAGCTCATCCTTGATATCGCTGAGGTCCAGGGTTTGGGCGTTGGTGACGACGGTAAACGACTCGCTGCCCGGGAACCACGACCCAAAGAGGCCTGCTGGTTTCTCGCGCAGCTCGTCTGGGACGATGACCGTGTTGTGGCAGTACGGGCAGCGTACGGTCTCTGCGCCATCTGGCAGCTCCAGCGGCGCGTTGCATGAAGGGCAATGGAAGGCTTGAGCATCGCTCATCGACGTCACCTGTTATCTGTTCAGCTCTATTGTTCGCTCGTTGGTTCGACCCCGCTGGCGAATTAAGAGATTAACCGCAAAGTATAAAAAAAGAGATTAACCGCAAAGAACGCGAAGAACGCAATTTAAACGAAGGTATCTAAACTACTCAGCGTACTCTGCGTTCTCAGCGGTGAAAAGTCCGGCGAAAACTGGCGGAATTTTATCATAATTCGCCAATATCTGTGTCGTCCATCGCACCAAATTTAACGTCGATCTCTCCCGGACGGGAGATCACCCACAGGAACAGCGCCGCAAAACCCACAAAAAATATGCCCATGGCGCCCAGGATGAGCGCCAATCCCCACAGGCTGAACCACGACGGGGTGCGGACATCTTCGGGATCCGACGGGAGGTATAACAGCTCGACGGCTTCACCTTTCATATAGCTCTTGTTGGAGCTGGAATAGTTGGCGCGGGCGGTATATTTGGCACCCTGCTGGTCGATATACTCGAACACCGGCGTGTACATCAGCGTCCCTTCGTCGTCGTAGGACTCGATAAAATCAACCACGTTGCCGGTGGTGCGAACGCTCTCGCTCAGGAAGCGGTTCGAGCTCATCACTGCCAGAGCCGCGCCCACCAGCAGCCCCAGGCCGACAATGCCAAAGATCACACCTACCCATTTGAAGACATTTTTCCCGGACATGTTTCCCTCCTGAAGTTATTTATCCCCTGATCCGTTTGTTTGTGAAACGACAGGGTGCATGCGTATGCAGCGGAAGGATTATAACCACATAAGACGCATAATCAACGCATAAAATAGCTGCCGCCGTAATGGCGCATCTCTAATCCTTCGAGCACAGTCCTGGCGTTCTCAGCAGACAATTCAGCAGCCTGCTGGGCGCTGACGGCCCCCAGCCACCACCTGCCCGAAGCCGTGAACGCCTCTAGCTCATAGAAGTACCGCAGCCAGAGCTGACCGCAATCCGGGCAGGTCCAGATCGAGGCCTCCCCGTACTGGTCATCCATGCCCAGCTCACGCACACAAATAAGATGCGGATGCGGGGCGCAGAAACAGCCGCATGGCTTTTCAGGCATTGGACCTGCTTGCTGCTGCCGGTTCTCCATTTTTCAGCAATCCTTGGGACAGATGCTTCCTCCGGCGATCACCACACCTTCGGCAGCAGGCGGTAGCGCACCCGCCCCGCATACTCGCGATAGCCGGTCAGCTCCTCCTGCAGTGTCTTGTCCTCCAGGCTGGTGCGGAGCATGATCAGCAGGGTAGTCAGCGTGCCGGGCATGAGCGCCCAGGCTGAGTCGAGGAAGAATGGCGTGGCAAGATAGACCAGCAGCCCGCCGGCGTAACCGGGATGGCGCATCCAGCGGTAGGGGCCGCCCGAGACGACGTGGTGGCCGCGCTCGCTCTGGATTCGCACTGTGCCGGAGAAGAAGCGGTTTTCGATCAGGGCGTAGCTTGACAGAGCATATCCAGCCAGGATGATGACCAGGGCGACGATCTTCACCGGCATGCTGAAGGCCGGCGACCAGCTTAGCAGGGCATCCAACCCTGCGATCACCAATATCATGCCGCTGCTTAAAGCAGCCAGCGGCGCCAATTTCTTATCCCAGTCCTTGGTATTCTCCTGTTGCATGAAGCGCGAGCGCTCGGCGATGATGTCCGGGTGCCGCCTCGCCGCCAACGCCCGGCTGACCGCGAAGCTCAGGATGTACAGGAGCGCATACACCCAAGCTTCCCACCAGCGCCACTGCCCAGATATCAGCAGCGGCAGGAGGGGGATAACGATGACGAACAAAACCAGCTGGGCAATGAGACGGAAGGATAGGTTAACTGGTTGACTGTTCATTTTCGCTGGCCTCCGTAGGCGTTGTCGGCGGCTGGGAGCGCCACAAAAGATCGCGCAGCAGCCGAAGCCCGCCGATGCCGGTCACTACCAGCGCCAGGTTATAGCCCAAGATCATCCCCAGGACGAGCGCCCACTGCCAGCCAACGGGCTCGGTCTCGCCAGAGGCCAGACCGGTGACCACGGCCAGGAGCTGGCTGGCGACCACCGCTGCAACGGCGATGCCCAATCCCCAGACGATGATCCCACGCTGTGAGTGCGCCCGAAGTGCAGCCCAGATTAAAAACAATCCACCCACCAGGGCGAGGAGAAAAAGCTCGGCTGGCATGAGATAGTCAAAGCGGAAGATGCGCCCGGCGAGCAGCCGGGCTGCGGAGAAGAAGAATGGCGCAAGGGTCGGGAGCCACACCAGTCCCGTCCCAACGATCGCCAGGATTTTGGTAAAAACGCCCCTGTCGCCCATGTATGCATTCTCCTACCCCGTTTCAGCAGAGATTATATAGTAAATCGCCTGGATCAGCTAGAGCGACGCCGGGCGAGAGTGGCTAAACATTGGGCTAGACAAACTCAAAAACATGAGCTGGGTAGTTCG
>CAZGIX010000196.1:0-9148 GCA_964525785.1 uncultured Anaerolineaceae bacterium | reverse complement strand
ATGCAATCTACGTTCCGCTCTACCCTTGGCTATCTGACATCTTTTGCGTGCACACTGGCAGCCACCGGATTCGAGTATCTAGATCACCGCTCGGCTTTATCTACAAAGAGCAGCAGCCATACCTCCCAATTGTCCACTGCGGGTCGTGTCACAACCGGAACCCGCGTGGGTATCGGTGTGCTTTGAGCGGGTGCAAGCGGGATCACCGGATTGTCGCCGGATTGTACCATGCGACCATTTTCATAAGCCCAGTCGACTACAGCGGCCTCAGAGGTGGCCTCGGCGATCTGTGTTTCCAAACTCGCCCTATTTTGTTCCAGCTTGGTTACCTGTACGGCTACCTGATCTTTTTGGGCGCTTAATGCACGCAAATTTGTCATACGATTATTAAAATCCATTACCAGGTAAGCCAGCAAGATAATACTGACAACGATTACTGCATATTTCCAGCTAAATTTTGGGCGCTTCATCATCATGATCTTACCGCAGCCCTCGATTTGGCGCAAGTGATTACTTATGTCCGGAAGCATTAGATGTGTTGGCTCTTTTCCCATTCGCATAATGGATTTGTAAGCTGCTGACAGCAGACTTGGCCTGAAAGTTGCAAGTATGTTGCCAACTCAACTTGGCGATGTAAGCGCCCATCGAAGCCGGAGGATAAATACGGACTCACGACGGTTGACAATAAAAGAAACCCTCTCCTATAACCATGGAGAGGGTCGTATGCCGAAGGTGGGATTTGAACCCACACGAGCGTATGCCCACTACGCCCTGAACGTAGCGCGTCTGCCAATTCCGCCACTTCGGCGCGCCGCATATTTTACCCTGAAATAGGGGTTTGTCAACCTCTCATTTCTTTGCCGTTTTATCTCAGCATGCTATAATCGTTGTTGAGGCGGAAATGGACATTTTTTTCCAGCAAATTATTACCTTACTGCTCGAACCTCCAGGAAACCTGGTCTACTATCTGGTGCTGGCGTTCTCTGTTGCCGGCGCCTTCGCCGGTGCGCTGAATGTATGGCGCACAAGTGGATTGCCTGAAGGCCGGCGAATGGTTATTGATTTGGGCATCTTGCTGGTTTTGCGGCTGGTGTTATTTTTCCTGGTCGGTTTGGCCTGGCAGGGGATACTTAACCAGAGGGTGCTCATACCGGTCCTGGATCGAGGGGTTAGCCTGTTAAGTATTGTGCTGATTGCCTGGATGTGGATGTTTCCGCGTCCGTCCCGCGCTGGCGATGCCGCAACCTTATTGTTGGCGCTGATAGTCATCTCCCTGGGTACTCTCAGTCTGGTCTGGTGGTCTGCTCAAGATACTCAAATGAGCTACAACGGCTCCTGGCCCGATCTGGCTGCAGTCATGCTTTCGGTTGCAGTAACCACGTGCGGATGCCTGATGCTGATCCTAAGACGCCCGGTTGGATGGGGTTTTGGGTTGGGGATGCTGGGAATCCTGCTGGTCGGTGATGTGGCCTACCTGACTTTTCCTTATCCCCAGGGGGATTACTCGGGTGTAGTTCGACTAGCTCAGCTTGTAGCCTACCCGCTTCTGCTCTTACTCCCCGGGCGTATCTCGGTTGAAGAAGAAGCACCCT
This sequence comes from uncultured Anaerolineaceae bacterium, assembly GCA_964525785.1. Lineage (GTDB taxonomy): Bacteria > Chloroflexota > Anaerolineae > Anaerolineales > UBA4823 > JAQBDA01. The sequence goes on along the minus strand of CAZGIX010000196.1, from coordinate 7,556 downwards.
CCGGTAGCTTGCCCCCGGCAGCAGGTGGGAAACCAGCTCTGGAAGAAAAAGACCTGCTGCGGGCTGATTGGTACCAATCATTGTTTAACCTTGGCGTCGAAACGGACCCTGAAAATATTTACCTGGCAATAGCAAAAACAGTCTCACATAAATGGACGGCTGATCTGTGCCTGATCCTGTCGGCTCCGGGTCCCCATGGCAATATGAGCATCCTGTGCGGGTACGATTTGATTCGCGAACAAACCATGGGCGGCGGTTCCATTAACAGCCAGTCGATTCCGGTTATCGCTTCTGCGATGCGTCGGGATCGATCACTCAGATTGCCCGCCAGCAGCACCTCGCCCGATTTACTTGGCCTGGAACAGTTGCTGGATATCCGGCAAATTGGGCATCTCCTGGCTGCACCAGTCACTGACCGCGATGGAGTCCTGCAGGCAGGAATTATCCTTATAACGCCTTATACCAAACACGCCTGGACCGCTGATGACCAGCTGCGCTTGACAGACTACGCAAAGTCGCTGGCACGTGTCCTGCAACATTCACGGATGATTACGTCGATGCGGACTGATCTGGAGAAAGCAAATCTTGAGCTGCAGACCTCTAAGGCCGAGGCGCAGAGAGCAAATCAGGATAATGAGACTTTACTCGCCCGGCTGGGCGTTGCTCCCAGTGATGAAAGTGACCGTCAGATCCAGATTGCTGGATTGGCGGCTTTGATCGCAGCGCATGAGGAAGCTCAACATACCATCGATCAGCTGCGGGCGGAAAACAGCCGTCTATTGCAAATCCCACCCGATCAGATACAGGCTGCAGAGGCGCCTTCTTACAGCTTACTTCACACCGTAGAAAAGCAGGGCAGTGACGAAACGTCTTATGTAGAGGGTGAATTGCGCCTGGCATTAGAGGAAGTCGCTCGACTGAAAATGACGCTATCGGAGGCGGATAGGAAGCTGCTTGACCTGCGGCGAGAGCTGTCTGTCGTTTCTCCGTCAGGTGTGAAAGTAAAGGAAATCGTTTCTCTTGCCCAGGAAGTACGCCAGCCGATGACTTCAATCGTGGGGTATACGGACTTCTTACTGGGCGAGTCAATAGGTATTCTCGGGACGCTCCAACGTCGATTCCTTGAACGGATCCGTTCAGCAGCGGATCGTATGCGGAAGTTGGTCGATGATCTGATCGTGCTTGCGGGAGAAGAGACATCCTTACCTGAAGCAGCCCTCCAGATATTTGATCTGAGCACCGTTATTGACGATGCCATTGCCCGTACGGGCAGTTCAATGCGGGATCACAACATAGCCCTTCGTATGGATCTGCCCGAAAACCTGCCTGCCTTACGCACTGACCGGAATACTCTGGAGCAATTGTTGGTTATCCTTCTGGAAAATGCTGAACAGGTTACCCCGGTCGATGGTGAAATCACCTTGCGGGTTAACAAGAAGAGCGATGGCGGCCTGCAAGACTACGTCCTGATCCAGGTGGCTGACCAGGGTGGTGGAATCGCGCCGCAATATCTGCCTGAAGTGTTCAGTGAAAAGCCGGTGGAGAAGAGAGAGCCAATACCGGGCCTGGGGGGGAATATCCACGAGCTGACCTATGCGAAAACCCTGGCTGAATCTCTGGGTGGACGTATCTGGGTGGATAGCGATCAAGGCTTTGGCGCTACGTTTAGCATGCTGTTCCCGGTAGCGATGATGGCGCCAGGGGATGATTCAGGTGGAGGCGCCAGGGGATGAAAACCTCGGGTCAGGCGCTCCTAGGGGTACTGGCAGCCATACTGTCATCTCTCCTCGTGTTTGGCAGTCTTGTCGTGTCCCTTGCGGAAGGGGATATGCTGATCTCTTTCTTGCCGACTGTCACCTCTACTCCCACTCATCCCCCAGTAACCCAGAAGCCAGGAGAGCCAACCTTCACTCCATCTCCTACTTCCCTGCCATCTGCAACGGAGACAATGGTTACACCTGTCCGACCGTGTGATTTTCCGGCTGGGTGGGTCCAGATAACTGTAAATGTTGGAGACACCTGGGAAAGTATCGCCTCGCGCTACTCCATTACACCGGAGCAGCTGAAGTCCGCAAATTGCATGGAAGAATTCGTCAATGGGCTTCCCCCGACAGTGGTTGTTATTTGGGTGCCTTATTCTACTCCTACCCCGACGCCGTCGAGCACTCCGGTTCCGACCGCAACATTTGTCCGCGTGTCAAATCCAACGCAACGGCCTGTGTTGCATTGCACTCGACCGTATGGTTGGGTGGATTATTATGTCCGTCCCAAGGACAACCTCTACCGGATTGGGCTAGCGTTTGGTATCGACTACAGAGAATTGATGCAGCTTAACTGTCTGACGAGTATTTATATTCGAGTGGGTCAGAGACTCTATGTACCCAATGTCCCCGTTCGAACTGCATATGTTTCTCCCACTCCCTACCCTGTGCAGACCACCCAGGCGCCTGTGATTACATCCACCCCCATTCCAGCGACTCCTACCTGGATCGTTCCCAGCGCGACCCCTGTCGTTCGCCCCAGCCAGACTGCACCCGTACCGCCTGCTACCAATACATCCCAACCCATGCCGACTGCATCACAGACCCCGGTGCCGACCGTTCCCGTATTGCCAACCGCCACCAATACCTCTCCACCTGTGCCGACTGCAACCTTTACTTCCATTCCATCGAACACACCGGTACCGCCAACAAACACGTCGGCTCCTCCAAGTAATACACCCGCCCCAACTGCAACCCAGCAGCCATTGCCCAGCGCCACCAACACAGCTGCCCCATTGCCGACCATTTCAAATACTATGAGTCCAATAGATCCCCCTTAGTATCTTGATCGATCCATTTCAGGCATAAGTCTTGCTACTTAGTGGTAGAGATGACCAGAAGACTGAGATTGCAGAAAGAACTCGAAAAACCTATGTCCACTTCCATCCCCCTTCGTGTGGCATTGATCTGCCTGCTGATAGCGGTTTGTTCGGCCTGTACCGCTGCAGGAGTTCATAGTGTGCCGATTGCGGCTGCTTTCCAGCCTGCTTCGACCGGTCAACCTATGTTGGTTCAAGCACCCGCTGATGCAACTCCTACCGCTACGCCGTTCCAGCCTGTGCCTCCTACCGCGGTTTTTTATCCAACAGATGTCCCTACCGCAATCCCAACCAGCACGCCCACGCCGGTGCCGACACCCTTCCCGGTTGATCCTGCAGCTCCCGTAGGAGCCCTTGATCTGCCCCCGGATCAGATGAATATCTTGTTGTTGGGATCGGATCAGCGCCCCTGGGATAGCCACTTCCGCACAGATACTATCATCCTGCTCACCTTGAATCCTTCTAAAGGCACGGTCAGCCTGACTTCGTTCCCGCGCGACCTGTATATCACAATCCCGGGGTATGGTCAGGATAGGATAAATACCGCCTGGGGAAAGGGTGGTTTTAAAAAGCTGGCTGAGACGTTTAAGTACAATTTTGGTGTTTACCCAGAACATTACGTATTAATCAATTTTCAATCCTTTAAAAAGGTGGTCGATAGCCTGGGCGGATTGGATGTCAACGTTGGACTTGCGGTATCAGATTATCGCAATGGGCGCATTTACAGCATACCGGCAGGGATGACCCACATGGACGCCGATACTGTCCTCTGGTATGTGCGTACACGTAAGACCAGCAGCGACTTCTACCGTGCCCGCCGGCAGCAGGAAGTGCTGATGGCTGCTCTCGAAAAGATGATCAGCCTGGATGTTTTGAAGCGCATCCCGGAGTTCTACGCTCTGTATAAAGATAACGTATCTACAGATCTGAATTTACTGGATCTGGTGCCCCTCTTTCCCCTGGCTGCGCAGCTGACTGACACATCTCGCGTTCATCACTATTTCATCGGCACAGGCCAAGTCTCTAACTGGACCACGCCCGGTGGAGGCATGGTTTTGCTACCAGATCAGGCCAAAGTGATGAATACGATCCGAAAAGCTCTGAATGGACAATGAAGCCCAGGCCCGCTTGGGGCGTCGCTACCTTGTTCCTGGTATTAATGGCTGCTTGCAACTCTGTGGCTATGCCTGCTCGAAGAACGAATCAGGCGCAGACCCCTGCTGATGATGTCGCCGGGCGGACGGCAACAGTCCAACCAATTGCGATCCAACTGCCCCTGGTTTTCAATGGCAGCCAATCTACTCCCACTCCGTACCTGCCTGTCGCCCCGACCCCGGCAGGTCCATCATCCAGCACAGCACCTGAGACAGCCGAAAGCCAGGTAAAGGTGACTGAACGTACAGTTACACCGGTCCCTCCGCCCATGCCGCTTCTGGGTGATCAGGCGAGTGCCGGGGATGATCTGGTGAATATCCTGCTGATCGGCGCAGATCAGCGCAAAGGCACGAAGTTCCGCACAGATACGCTGATAATTGCCTCGATTCGCCCACAGCTGCAGGTAGTAACGCTCATCTCAATTCCACGTGACCTGTTCGTATACATTCCAGGGTGGACGATGCAGCGTATCAACACCGCTTACCTGCATGGCGAGGTAGTTAAATACCCTGGAGGAGGAGGCGCGCTGCTAAAGGAGACCATCCTTTATAACTTAGGCGTTCGCATCGATCATCTGGCGATTGTTAACTTTGATGGTTTTAAAAAAATCGTCGATACTCTTGAGGGGATTGATCTTCCGATCTTCTGCCCATACACAGATTGGCGAGCAATTGATCCAAAAGGCGATCTGGAGGACCCTGATAACTGGTACTTGTTCACAGTAGAGCCGGGGGTTGTTCACATGGATGGCGAGTTGGCTTTGTGGTACGCACGCTCACGGCTGCATTCCAACGATTACGACCGGGGACGGCGCCAACAGGAGGTCTTGCGCGGTCTGTATACGCGAGCCATGCGCGTGGACGTGATCCCGCGCTTACCAGAGCTGTACCAGCAGGTCAGCGATCTGATAAAGACCGATATGAGCTTTGAGGATGTGTTGAAGCTTGCATCCATGGCGCCTGGGATGGATGCCTCCCATATTCGCAGTTTTTATATTAACAACCGTCTGGTAAAAGCATGGTGGACTCCCGAAGGCGCAAACGTCTTGCTTCCCAAGCGTGATAACATCGCCTTGCTGATTCAGGAAGCTATGTCGCCGCCAGATGCGGGGGAAGAGACTCGCCAGGAGATAACGGTCGAAATAATGAACAACACTCCTAACGAGGGATGGGAGTACCTTGCCGCTGAAAGGCTACAATATGCGGGCTTTGAGACCCAGCCTGCTCAGGCAGGGGATATCGATCCCTCGAAAACCTGGTTGTACGATCTCAGCGGTGGCGCGCCAGGAGACCAGGCTGCTGCTATCCTGGAGATATTTGGAATTCCTTCGGATCGATTGGTCGTGGTTGATCCCCCGCCTGGGGAAGCACAATATCAGCTCGTCGTGGGTGCAGATTTTAACCCATGCTTTAATCCATCGAAAGTGAATCATTAAGGCACCAACAGCACACCCTGATGGCTGGAAAACATGATGATCACAAACAGCAAACAGGCTGTTTTCTGACAGGTAGGAGGTATTGATGGTTCTGGAAGGAAAGGGATATTTCATTTGGAAATTGCGCGAATGCGAGAACGGCGACAGCCAGGCGATCGCCGAATCTGCCGCTCAAGCCGGCCTTACCCACGTGCTGATCAAGCTCGCAGACGGTACTTACAGCTATAATATCAACCCGAATGGCGCGGACATGGTGCCGAGCGTCGTGCAGGCTTTACACGCCCGCGGCATTAAAGCATATGGCTGGCATTATATCTATGGGAAGGACCCGGTTGGCGAAGCCAATAAAGCCATCCAGCGCATCAACCAGACCCAGGTGGACGGCTATGTAATAGACGTGGAAAAAGAATTCAAGGAACCCGGGAAGGATCAGGCAGCAGTCAAATATATGGATCGCTTGAGAGCCAACTTCCCCAATCTGACCCTGGCGTTATCTTCTTATCGATTCCCATCCTATCACCCCCAGGTGCCCTGGAAGGTGTTCCTGGAGCGCTGTGATCTGAATATGCCCCAGGTCTATTGGGTCTCGGCGCACAACCCGGCTGAGCAGCTGGCACGCAGTGTCCGTGAGTTCCAGAATTTAACACCCTACCGGCCAATCGTACCTACCGGCTCTGCATATAAGAGCGGGGGATGGCATGCATCCCCGGCGGAAGTAACCGCCTTTCTTGAGGCTGCCAAAGGGCTTAACTTATCGGCGGCGAATTTTTGGGAGTGGGCAAACACCCGCACCTATTTGCCGGATGTCTGGCAAGCAGTTGCCAGGTTTCACTGGTCTGCTGGCCCGGCACCTAAAGATATTGCCCAGCGCTATATCGAGGCGCTCAACTCGCGCGATCTCAGCCAGATCGTCAATCTGTATAACCCAAATGCGGTCCATATCAATGCCGCGCGCACCATCCAGGGCGTGGTTGCCATCCGCACCTGGTACCAGTCTTTGCTCACCCAGGTCCTGCCCAATGCAAGCTTCACCCTCACAGGCTATACCGGTTCCGGGAACGCTCGCCATCTGACCTGGACAGCGACTTCTACAAATGGAAAAGTAAACAACGGCAACGACACATTTGGTCTGCTGGATGGCAATATCAGCTACCACTACACGTACTTCACAGTCAATTGATCCAGAAGTATAAAAAGGGCCGCCAGATGCAAAATCTACGCATCTGGCGGCTTTCGATTCTGTGTGCGGTGCTCAGGATGGTTTCTTCCGGGTTCCTGGTTTCCGTCGCGAAGCTGTGCCGCTTTTTTCCCCTGGTGGTGGAATGGATTTAGCAGCAGACGGCTTTTTGGCTGTCTTGCCGGTGGATGATTTGGTGGATTTCCGGCTTGCGGCGGGCTTCGCCGCGCCTTTGCCGGCGGCTGGTTTTGGGACCGGCTTACTGACCGTAGCTTTGGCAATTTTCTGGCTTGCCGTGGGTTTCGCAGCGCCCCTTCCGGTTGGTGATTTTGAGGCCGGCTTACTGACCGGGGATTTGGTGGTTTTCCGGTTCGAGGCAGGTTTTGTAACGCCCTTGCTTGCTGCTGGTTTAGAGGCCGGCTTACTGACCGTAGCTTTGGTGGTTCTCTGGCTTGCAGCGGGTTTTGCAGTGTCTTTTCCTGAAGCTGATTTATCCGCTGACTTGACGGAGGATGGTTTGGTCGCAGCCTTCTGTGCGGGCGGTTTTCGACCCGGTTTTTTATCATCTGTTGCGCTCCCCGGCTGGCTGGGTGCCTTGGCTCTGGCAGGGGTTTTGGTGCCCGGTTTGCCTGTCGAGCCTGCGGAGGAAGTACGAAGGGTGGCACTGGTCGCAGCCTTGCTTTCAGGGGGTCGGGTCGTTGCGGTTTTTGGAGCGGTTTTTTTGGGTTCCCTTACGGTTGTCGATGTAGCTGCCTTTGCCGCCCTTTGGGCACCGGCTTGTTTGGGTGGTTTTTCATCCCCATCCGGCTCGATCAAAAATGTCAGTTGATTGGCTTTTGGTGCGGTGTTCCTGGCCGTACTGCGTTTTTTGGTCGGTACCTTGGGCGTCTCGGTCGCAGCTGAGCTATCCCGGGTACGAGAGGCGGCCT